>DATMPQ010000139.1:0-4252 GCA_035567015.1 Chthoniobacterales bacterium
CGGCCAGCCCCAAACGAGCGCGAGATATTCTTTCTTCAATTGTTGCTGTTGCATGAGTATTCCGAACCGGCGCGCGACCGCTGCTGTTTTCGCCACAAGAACCAAGCCGCTCGTCTCGCGATCAAGGCGGTTCACAATCGAAACTTGTCCGCCATTGGCAATTTCAAACGCCAGCAGCTCGCGCAGTTCGTTCCAAAGTGTCGGTTGAGCGCCTGGTTTGGTCGGATGCGTGAGAAGAAACGGCGGTTTATCGACGACAAGATAATCCTCCGTTTCATCAACAATCTTGAATTCGAGCGCTGCGTGTGATGGCGACGACATTCTGTTGGGACCAAGTTCGTCAAGAAAATGCCGAATGACTAATGTCGAAGCCCGAAATAATGATGAAGTCCTAATGACGAAAGGCGAGCGACGGTATTTTGATTCGCATATTCCCGATTCCTTCGTCCTTCGTGCTTCGTCATTTTGCCCTGATTCGTTTACTTGACCTCTCCGGCAAAACTGCTTTACCTAAACGTCTCAGCCTCGACCACAGGAGCGCGCCTTGGAACTCAAAGATATCAAAGCCATCATCGACTTGATGCTAAAGAACGATCTCTCCGTCTTCGAGATGGAAAAGGACGGCTTCCGGCTCAAGTTGCAGAAAGGCGCCGGCGATCAACCGATTGCTTCTACGCCGGCAACTGTCTCGCCATCTCCAACGACAGCGGTCTCACACGGTCCGCCCGCAGCGGCGTCTCCCACGACTGAACTCAAGGAGATCGTTTCGCCGATGGTGGGCACGTTCTTTCGCGCTGGCTCACCGGACGCGCCGGCGTTTGTCGACGTTGGGAAAGCGGTGACCGAGGAGACCGTGGTCTGCATTATCGAGGCGATGAAAGTGATGAATGAAATCAAAGCGGAAACGAGCGGCGTGATCGCGGAAGTCGTGGCCGAGAACGGCAAGCCGGTCCAGTTCGGTCAGGTCCTTTTCCGCGTGCGGTGATTGACGCGACCCGCTCGCGTTGCGGGAGCAGTGCATGTTTGAAAAAGTCCTCATTGCCAATCGCGGCGAGATCGCGCTGCGCATTATCCGCGCATGCAAGGAGCTCGGCATCCGCACACTAGCGGTTTATTCCGAGGCGGACGTCGATTCGCTGCATGTTCAGATCGCGGACGAATCGATCTGCATCGGTGCTGCGCCCAGCTCGGAGAGTTATTTGAAGATCGACCGCATCATGAGCGCGGCCGAGGTGGGCGATGTCGATGCGATCCATCCGGGTTACGGGTTCCTGGCCGAAAACGCCCATTTCGCTGAAGTCTGTGAAAGCTGCAACATCAAATTCATCGGGCCCTCCGTCCGCGCGATGCAAGCCATGGGCAACAAAAACACCGCGCGCGCCTTCGCGCGCAAAGCTGGCGTGCCAGTAACCCCGGGAAGCGATGGAATCGTGGAGACGGAGAAGGACGCCGTCAGGATCGCAAAGAAAATCGGTTATCCCGTGATGATCAAAGCGGCAGCTGGCGGCGGCGGTCGCGGAATGCGCACCGCGCACAATGAGCCGAGTCTCATCGCCGGTTTTCATAGCGCGGGTCATGAAGCCGAGAAAGCTTTTGGAAACGGCGAAGTTTATATCGAGAAGCTCATTGTCAATCCGCGTCACATCGAGTTTCAAATCGTGGCCGATCGTCATGGCCACATTGTTCATCTGGGCGAGCGCGATTGTTCCATTCAGCGGCGCAACCAAAAAGTTATCGAGGAATGTCCGTCACCGCTCATGAACACCGGGCTGCGCAAGAAAATGGGAAATGCCGCGGTCAAACTCGCGAAATCCGTCGGCTACGAGAATGCGGGCACGATTGAGTTTCTCGTCGATGCGGATCGACATTTCTATTTCATCGAGATGAATACCCGTATCCAGGTCGAACACACCATCACGGAAGAGGTTTACGGTTGTGATCTGGTCAAGGAACAGATCCGGATCGCCGCCGGTCAGCCGCTCTCGCCACACGTCGCGCATCCGACCCCGCGACTGCACGCGATCGAGTGTCGCATCAACGCCGAAGATCCGGCCAAAGATTTTCAGCCATCCCCGGGACGGATCGCTTTTTATTACGCGCCCGGTGGCCGCGGCGTTCGGATCGATTCGCATGCTTACACCGGCTACATCGTGCCGCCGTACTATGATTCGATGATCGCGAAGATAATTACCGTCGGCGCCACGCGGACATCCGCGATCGATCGCATGCGGCGGGCGCTCGATGAGTATTACATTACCGGAATTAAAACGACGGTCCCGTTTCATGCCGCGATCATGCGGAGCGCGGAATTCCGCGATGGGAAATACGATACCGGATTTGTCGAACGAGTAATGTCCTCGGACAATTTCGAGCTGAGGCATGCGCCCGGCCGCCGGCTGCACGAATAAGCACGTTGCGAAATCTAAGCGATTGCAGGCTCTACGGTATCTTAGATCTCAGTTACGTTGATATCTTAGATTGGTGCGGTGTAGCCAGCGCCATGATCGAAGGTGGAGTGGACCTGATTCAGCTTCGCGGGAAAACACAAACGCTGGAGCAGCTGACAGAGATCGCTGGCAAACTGGATACGATTACAAGTCGCGCTGATATACCTCTAATCATAAACGATCACGCACTGGTCGCCCAAAGTGTTCCGCTCGAAGGCGTGCACGTTGGCCAGGATGATGATCCGGTTGCGGCGGCCCGGAAAAAGGCGGGACGAGCTTTGTGGGTTGGAAAATCGACGCACAGCTTTGAGCAAGCGCTCGCAGCACAACGCGAAGGCGCCGACTACATCGGATTCGGCCCGATTTTTGCAACGCCCACCAAACCCGATTATCAACCAATCGGTTTGAAGGAGATCAACAGCGTCCATACCGCTGTCGCGCTGCCGATCTTTTGCATCGGCGGAATAAAGATTGAGAACCTCGAGCGGGTTCTCGCTGCCGGCGCGCGCCGTGTCGCCATCGTTTCCGGTTTGCTCAAAGCGCCCGACATCGTCGAATATGCACGCATGGCTAAGCGATTGCTCGCTTCGACATTCGACATTCGACATTCGACATTTTGATCATGTCTCTCCTGGTTGTTGGCTCCATCGCGCTCGACACGGTCAAAACACCGGTGGAAGAACATTCCGACTTGTTAGGCGGCTCTGCTTCCTACGCGGCGTTGGGCGCAAGTTTCTTTTCGCCCGTGAAACTGGTCGGCGTTGTGGGCGATGATTTTCCCGAATCGGAATTCCAGTTTTGGAAATTGCGTAAGATCGACAGCGAAGGCGTGCAGCGGGTGAACGGAAAGACTTTCCGCTGGTCGGGCGAATATTCGTGGGACTTGAACACGCGCGAAACGCGGTCGGTCGCGCTCAATGTTTTCGAACATTTTAAACCGAAGTTGCCAGAGTCTTACCGCAAAACCGATTTTGTTTTGTTGGCCAACATCGCGCCATCATTGCAAGCGCACGTTCTGAATCAGATGGAGCGGCCGCGCTTTGTCCTTGCTGACACGATGGATCTTTGGATTGAGACAACACGCGCCGATTTGGATGCCTTGCTTCCCCGGATCGATCTTCTCATTCTCAACGACAGCGAAGCGCGCGAAATGACGAAGGAGACAAGCTTGATCAAGGCAGGCCGGCAAATTCGCAAATTCGGCCCGCGCTATGTCGCGATCAAAAAAGGCGAGCACGGCGCATTGCTCTTTGGCGACGACGAATTTTTCAGCTGCGGCGCATATCCGCTGGAAGACATTCACGATCCGACTGGAGCAGGGGACACATTCGCCGGCGGCATCGCGGGCTATCTCGCAGGCACGGTAAGCACCGTTCACTTTACTAATCTGCGCAAAGCGATGATCTATGGCAGTGTGCTCGCCAGCTTCGCGGTAGAAGCGTTCAGTCTGGAACGACTGCGAAGTTTGTCGATGGATGAAATTGCGGAGCGCTACGAGACGTTCAAACTGATGAGCCAATTCGAAGTGCCGGTGTGATTTCTCGCTCTTGTTTTCTCTCCGACTTGTTACACGTGACGGGCATAAAGAACTCAGGCTCGGTGCGACTCGAGATCGAATTGCCTTTGCCACCTTCGTGGCCTTGGCGCGGGACCGGAAGAAGAGCGCGCCCGTGAAGATTCGAACTTCAAACCTTCTGATCCGTAGTCAGATGCTCTATCCAGTTGAGCTACGGGCGCTGAAATTAAATTTTAGCTCGTTTTACCTATGAAAACAACGTGCTGAGGTCCCATAAATGTGTCTTTTC
>DATMPQ010000140.1:0-3379 GCA_035567015.1 Chthoniobacterales bacterium
ATGATTCTGGCCCAGTGCGCCATAAAGGCCTCGCGGTCGCGGCTGGGGAACGCCGCCATACGCGTCGCCTCGGCATCCAGCTGATGCTCAAAAAAAATCGGCAGATCTTCCTTCGTAACTTCGCGGAGTGTAACAGTCATCTAATTCTGACCTAACTACAATTCGACGAAACTTTGTTTCGTCTATTTCGGCTTTCATTGAGGGAATGATCCCGGTAAAAGGAATCCATGCTTCATCCTTTACTCAGTGGTTCCGGCAGCGGCAAGCCTAAACTGCTCGACCAAGTCCGCCAGCTTTTGCGCCTCAGACATTACAGCCTGCGCACTGAAGAAGCGTATGTGGCCTGGATTCGCCGCTACATCCTTTTCCACGGGAAGCGCCATCCTGCCGAACTCGCCGAGACGGAGGTCTCGGCCTTCCTCAGCGCGCTCGCTCTGGAGGGGCGCGTGGCCGCGTCCACCCAAAATCAGGCTCTCAGTGCCCTGCTCTTTCTCTATAAAGAAGTCCTTCAGCGCGAACTCGCTTTCATCGGCGGAGTCGTCCGTGTCAAACGGCCGCCCAAGCTTCCTGTTGTGCTCGCCCCTGCCGAAGTACGCGCGGTGCTCGTGCAATTAGACGGTCAATATCAGCTGATGGCGAAGTTGCTCTATGGGAGCGGGCTGCGTTTGCTCGAGTGTCTGCGCCTGCGGGTGAAAGACGTGGACTTCCAATATTTGCACATCGTCGTACGCGACTCCAAAGGCGGAAGAGATCGAAGAACGATGTTGCCGATTTCTCTCGTGCCAGCGTTACGCATCCATCTGGATGAGGTAAAACGCCGGCACGATGTGGACCTTGCAGAAGGCTTCGGCACAGTTCATCTGCCGGGCGCGCTGGAGAGGAAAAAGCCAAATGCTTCTCGCGAGTGGGCCTGGCAATATGTTTTTCCCGCAGCAAAGCGCTCGGTCGATCCGCGCACCGGCCTCGAACAACGCCATCATGTGAGCGAGAAAAATCTGCAAAATGCTGTGAAATCCGGCGTGCGTGCCGCGCGAATAAATAAAGCAGCGAGCTGTCATACTTTCCGACATTCCTTTGCCACGCACTTGCTCGAAAACGGATACGACATCAGGACAGTGCAAGAGTTGTTAGGCCACAAGGATGTGAGCACGACGATGATTTACACACATGTGCTGAATAAGCCGGGCCTCGGCGTGCGCAGTCCACTCGACTACGCGCAGAGCGCGCCTGAGCAGTGAAGGTGCCCGGTTATTTCAGCTCGTAAGTGGTGATCTCGAGTTCGTGATCATCGGGATCGCGAAAATAGATCGAGTGCGAAATTTCGTGGTCTTGAAATTCGAAAGCAATTCCGCGGCGTTTGAGTTCGTCTTGCGCGACGAGAAAGTTTTTGCGATCGGCGCGAAAGGCCAGGTGCAACATACCGGTCTTGGCGGCACGCGCGGCAGGTCGTGAATCGCGGTCGCGTATCGGAAATAGCGCAATCGCAGCTGTACCTTTTCCGATAAACGTCGGGATACCATTCCACATCCCCTCATAACGCCACTCAAATCCGAGGACTTCGACATACCATTCTGCGGAACGCTCGACATCGCGCACCGCGAGGGCCACATGATCAATGCCTTCGAGCTGCATGAGCAGCGGTAATTTTCAACTCGCTGTTTGCGGCGATTGGCTGGCCCATACGACAGCGTGGGCGCGGACTGGCCGATCGAAACCTTTAAGGGCGATTTCTCCCAGATCTTCGAATAAAAGGTTCTTGCCGAGACACAATTCAGCAATCGTGCTCGACACTACGATTTGTTCGGGCGACGCATGAGAGCAGAGCCGGGCCGCCAATTGAACGGTGCATCCAAAAAGATCGTCATGGTGCTCGACTGGCTCCCCCGCTGCAGCGCCAATGCGAACTTTGAGCGGGCGCTCCCGGCGATTGTCTTCGTGCCCGGCAAAGTCGTTTTGAATCCGGGATGCGCATTTAACTGCTGCTGCCGCCGACAGGAAGGCAGCCATGATGCCGTCACCGGTGTGCTTGACCTCGCGACCACCCAAATCGGCCAACGCGCTTCTAACAACAGTGTTGTGCAGATTGAGCAGAGCCATGGCCGCCTCGTCACCGAATCTTTGAGTCAGCATCGTCGATTCGACAATATCTGTGAAGAGAATGGTCCGAATTCCGGGATCTCGTGCATTAGCGCCACCGCTGGGCATTACGACTGCGCCTGCCGCGTTTGTCTCTACACCGCCTAGAAATCCTTCTGCAAGCTCAGGCTGTACTTCAATAATTTTTTCGGCAACAATGCCGTGGGCTTCACGGTGCACGCGGTTCGCTGCCTCTGCGTTTGGTGCATCGACAAGACAGAAAACCTTGCCGCAACTTTCGTTAAACCAATATTTGCGGTACTCCACGCCGTATTTTCGCTGCACTTCGACATCGGCCTCATGAGCTTTCGCGACATCTTCCGGGGTGGCTCCATGAAGCTCGTGAATGTCCATGTAGAGCGGCATATCGACGAAGTTTAGCGCGATGTAACGCGATGCGAAACATCGATCTTGGCAGGATGATTAAGCGTCTGGTAAACGACGCAATACCGTTCTGTCAGACGAAGCAGGGTAGCGAGCTGCTCGTCGCCGGCGTCAGTATCCAAATCGAATTGCAAACGAATCTGCTCGAATCCGACCGGGACATCCTTGGACACTCCCAGAGTGCCGCGAAAGTCGAGATCGCCTTCGGCGCGAACCGTCGCATCGCGCAGTGGGATACCCAGGGCAGTGGCGACAGCGCTTAAGGTGACGCCGGCACACGCGACTAATGCCTCCAGCAACATATCCCCTGAGCACGCGCCGAGCCCATCACCGCCTGTCGCAGGATGAAGTCCAGCTTCTACAAGTGCTTTTCCCGTTTCTACTTTGCAGGTGACACCCTCACCGATGCGCCCCTCCGCTCGCAACGTGACCAACGCAGTTTCTGGACGTTGTCGATACCCTTCTTTAATGGGCGCCTGTAATGACCTCAACTCGTCAGCGTTCATCGGTCTGCTCCCCGAGATTTAGCTACTGCCGCAAAAAACTATCTTAAGGCGCTGCAGCCGCTTCCGATTTTCTCTTGCCGGGTTTGATGTTCTGATTCACCCGAAAGAGATTGTTAGGATCGTATTTGTTTTTGATGGCAACCAATCGCTCGTAGTTATCTCCGTAAGTTGCCTTCACACGGTCTTCTCCTTCATCCCCCATCAAAAAGTTGACATAGGCTCCGCCGGCCGAATACGGATGCAGCGCGTCATAATAACTCTTCGTCCATGAAATAATTTTTTCGTTGTTTGCCGGATCGGGATCAACGCCGACCATTACTTGCGCCCACGTAGAATTCCGGTAATTCCATGCC
>DATMPQ010000141.1:0-22611 GCA_035567015.1 Chthoniobacterales bacterium
CGTTGGCTCGGCCGCGGCGACAAGGAAAAAGCCGACGAGGCGGCGTGCGATGCGATGCGCGGCATGTTCGATCTCATGAACATCTGCGGCGAAGTCGTGATCGGCGAAGGAATCAAGGATAATGCGCCGGGCATTTTCAAAGGCGAACAACTTGGCACTTGGATTCCGGGTTCACCGCCGTTCGACATCGCGATCGATCCAATTGATGGCACAACCAATATCTCGAAAGGGGCGCCGAACTCGATCAGTTGCATCGCGGCCGCCAGCCCCGAGGAAGGGGTGAAAGTGGCGCTGCGCGACGTGCCCTCATTCTACATGATGAAGTTATCGTACGGACCGCGCGTCATCCATTACATGCAGAAGCGCGGCGACACACTCAACATCGACAGTCCAATTCCGGAAACTCTCGCGATTGTCGCGCGCGCGGTGGAAAAACGAGTTCAGGATGTCGTCGTCATGATGCTGGACCGGCCGCGCCACAAGGAAATCGTCGAGGAGATTCGCAGTGCGGGCGCGTCGCTGCGCATGATCGGCGATGGCGATATTGCTGCCGCCATGGCGCCATCGTTGCCGGAGAGCGATATCGATCTTTACATGGGCATGGGCGGATCACCGGAAGCCGTACTCGCCGCGGCGGGAATCAAATGCCTGGGCGGCGAGATGCAATGCAAGATGTGGCCGCGCGACGAAAAGGAACGTCAACAACTCATCGACGAAGGTTATGAGAAAGAGCTCGACCGCGTTTTTGTCGCCGACGATCTCGCCCAAGGAGAAAACATTGTCTTTTGCGCAACCGGCATCAGCGATAGCGCGCTTTTGCGCGGGGTGAAATCAAAAGGCACAACGGCCATCACCCATTCCATTTTGATGCGGGCAAAGAGTAAAACCGTGCGTTTCATCCGCGCCACGCACAATTTGCAAAACAAAACCATCCGCCTACGCTCGGATAACCGCGAGCACATGATTTAGGGAACAGATTTCAGGGTTCAGGGTTCAGACCGAAGCCTGCTCACTGAACCTGAAACACTTTGCTGAATCTCGCGCTCGACACCGCGTTGGCCATTTGTTCTAATCAGAAAAAACCCGCCGCTTATGAGACAAACACCGAAAACTGAATTGTCGCCGGACAACGGCTGTGTCATCGACACAAAATGGAAACTTGGGCCGCTCAGCTACCACGCCTCCGCCGCCGGCAAAGTGAAAGTAGAACCGAGCAAAGAGATCATCCGGCTGCCTGAGTTGGTGGTTTACGATCACGTCGGCTTCGGCGGCGCCTACGCGCGCACGAACCTTAGCTTCCATTACATCGGCGATTTCTGGAACGACCGCATCAGCTGCCTCATTGTGGTGAGCGGCGTCTGGCGATTTTATCGCGACGAATATTATAAAGGCGATCACTGGGACCTCGGCCCCGGCTATTACGAAAGTTTCTTCGCCGCCAAAGGCCCTGACGACGTGGTCAGCTCTTTCCAAGCAATCGCGCTGACCTAAGTTTCACGGGACGTATTTGCTTGAGCGACGCACCCGGGCCGCGTCCGCAATCCAGACAAATCTGCGAGATCGAAGACCTTTTTCGCGCAACCCCAGGAGAGTGTGAAACCGGAGCCGCCGTGGCCATAGTTGTGAATGACGGTGCGGCCGTCGCGCAACCGATTGCGTTCGAGACGAACGCCTGATTTACGAAATGGGCGCAGCCCGACGCGCTCGGCCAGAACACGCGGCTTGTCGATGTTCAAAACGCGGCTGCACGCCTCGACGATGCGCAATGTCGCCGCGGGATCGACATCGCGATTGTCGCTCACTTCGTTTGTGCCGCCGAAAACGCAATCGTTCGCGCGCGGAATGGCGTACATGAGCGGAAAATCGTCGCAAACAACCGCGTGACCAAGATCGAGCTTTGGGATGATCGCGACTTGGCCGCGATGCGGTTCAAGATCGACGTCAGGAAGAAGTATTTTCGCGCCGATGCCCGTGCAGTTGATCACGAGATCGAATTTTGGATCGACATTCTCTAGTTTCTCGAAGTGAACGTTTCCGTTGATTGAGCCGCCGGCATTGACAAACCGATTCCTAAGATAATCGAGATAGATTGTTGTATCCATCAGCGGAACGGCGATGGCAAAACCGCTGTTGAACGCTGGCAACGTCTCGCACGCGAGTCGCTTTGCGCCTAGCGGAATGGCCCATTCTGGAATTGGAATTTCGCCCGTCCGCGAAAAGGAGCGCAGTTCAATCATCGACACGCCCGTTTGCGAATCGTGGCTGAAACCGACAAGTGCCTGGTAAGTTTCGAGCGCCCACGCGATCACAGAATCGGCCGGCTCGGCATCGTACGGATACCAAAGTGCAGCGGCAGCCGCGGACGTTGTGCGCTCGCCCGTTTCCTCCGCGAAAATGACGGTGCGATAGCTGCGCTCGGCAAAAAGAACGGCACAGGTCAGCCCCGACACACCGGCACCGACGATCGCCACACTTTTGACCATCTAAATGATCTACGTGCAACCTGCCGCTGAGTCATATAAAATGCGCGGAGATGGTTTCGTTAAATCGAGACGTGCTGACCGAAAAAATCTTCGCGGGCGAAAGAATTTCGTTTGAAGATGCGCTCGAGTTGTACCAATGGCCGCTGGAAGAACTCGGTGTGCTGGCGAATGCACGGCGCGATTTGGCGAAGGCGAAAAGCTACGGCAATCGCGGTCGCGAGATCGTCACATACATTGTCGATCGGAACATCAATTACACGAACGTCTGCAATGTTTACTGCAAGTTCTGCGCATTTTATCGGACAGAACGCGATGAAGATCATTACGTGCTCTCGTTCGAGCAGATCGATGAAAAACTTGAGGAACTGTCCGCCGCGGGCGGTGTTCAAATCCTGATGCAGGGCGGGCATCATCCGAAACTGGCGTTCGCGTGGTATCTCGATCTTTTGCGACACATTCGCGAAAAATATCCGCACCTTAATATCCACGGGTTCAGTCCACCGGAGTTTCAGCATTTTGCGGAAACTTTCCGGATGCCGCTACGCGAAGTGATTTCAGAATTTAAGAACGCTGGGCTCGGATCAATTCCCGGCGGGGGCGGGGAAATTCTGGTCGATCGGGTGCGCCAGAAGATTTCGCCGCTGAAAATTAACACCGATCAGTGGCTGGAAGTAATGCAAGTGGCGCACGAGCTGGGATTGAACTCGAGCGCGACAATGATGTTCGGTCACGTGGAGACGATTGAGGATCGCATCGAACATTTGCAGCGCATTCGCGGGCAGCAGGACCGCAGCGGCGGCTTCACCGCGTTCATCTGCTGGACGTTTCAACCGCAGCACACCGTGCTGAAAGTGAAGCACCCGACGGGAGTAGCGGAATACCTGCGCACGCAAGCGCTGGCCCGAATTTTCCTGGACAACATCGACAATGTGCAAAGCTCATGGGTAACACAGGGGCCAGGCATCGGACAAATCGCGCTCAAGTACGGCGCGAATGATTTTGGATCGGTGATGATGGAAGAGAACGTTGTGAGCAGCGCGGGCACGACGTTTCGATTAAATGCCGCGCAAATTGAATCGCTTATTCGCGATGCCGGTTATGAGCCGCGACGCCGGAATAATTGGTACGAGCTTTTGAACTGAGTATCGTCGCGCGTTGTCTATGGACAAACTGCCTGCGGAAAAATCCCGCCTTGACGACTGCCCGCTTCTTACTCATCTAATAGCCGCTTGCCCCGCGCCGGTTCGACGCGCGAGACTGCCGCCTCTTAACTCATGAGACAATTTCCTGGATCGCTGCGCCGCCCCTCTTCAATTTTCCTCGCCTTCGTTTGTGCGCTGCTGGGCGCGGCAGTGGCCCGTGGACAAGGTCCTCCGGTGGTCCGCTCAATCGACGTGCGCTACACCGGACCTGCCACGGTGAGCAAAGAGCGGATTCTGGCGCAGATGCGGACAGCGGTGGGGCAGCTGTACTCCGATCAAGTGGTCGAGCAGGACATCCAAAATCTCTATAAGACGGGCGCGATTCTAAATGTTCGCATCTTTGCCCAGCCGGAAGGCGATGGGGTAAAGGTGATCGTGGCGGTGCAAACGCGTTCCGCGGTGCGCGAGATCGAAATCGCTGGAGCTCAGCAAATCAAAGCGAGAAGGATCCGCAAAGAGATCGGGATAAAGATCAACTCGATGGTCAACGAAGAGGAGTTGGAGAAAAGCCGCCAGAAAATTATCGATATTTATAAAGCACGTGGGTTCAACGACGTCGATGTGCAATATCGGGTTGAGCCCATCGATGAGAAGCGGGGAACTTCGCGCGTGATTTACACGATCAACGAAGGGGTAAGAGGCGCGATTCGCGCGATCCGTTTCGAAGGCAACGCGCACTTCAGCGACAAGGTACTGCGCAAGCAAATGAAGACGCGGGGCAAGACGCTTATTTCGTTTCTCGATAAATCCGGCCGGCTGGACGAGACGCAGTTACAGCAAGACCTCGATAGCGTGAAGGAATTCTATCAAAATCACGGTTACATCGACGTGGAAGTGAAAGGGGTTCGAAAGGAACGCGAGAACGGGCCGATGATCATCACCATCGCGATAACGGAAGGGACGCAATATCACGTCGGCAAAATTTCGATCTCAGGGTACGCGGCCACCACGGAACAAAAGATTCGCGCGCTGCTCAAGATGAAGGAGGGCGCCGTCTATTCGCCAAAGGCGTTGCACGACGATGCGAAAGCGGTTGCCGATGCCTACGGCTCCGGCGGATATGTTGACACTTTGATCGTGCCGGAAGGCGCGCCGGCCGGGCCTGGCCGAATCGACGTTCATTACAAAATCGAAGAAGGCGATCGTTTCTTTGTGCAGCGGATCAACATCGTGGGCAACACGCGCACAAAAGACAAAGTCATTCGCCGCGAGGTGCTCGTCGCGCCGGGCGACGTCTTCAACACCGTGCGAGTGGACGTGAGTAAAAAGCGCCTCGAGAACCTGGGCTACTTCTCCAAAGTTGAAACCTATCCGGACGATACCGGTGTGGCTGGTCGCAAAGATTTAACGGTCCAGGTCGAAGAGAAACGGACCGGTTCATTCACTTTCGGCGGCGGTTATAGTACAGTTGATTCGTTGGTCGGTTTCGCGGAGCTCACGCAAGGCAACTTCGATTTGCGAAATTGGCCGGCTTTCACCGGCGCCGGTCAGAAGTTCAGACTGCGCGTACAGTACGGCACGCAACGCAAGGATGTCATTCTGATCTTGACGGAGCCGTGGTTTCTCGATCGCCCTTTCTCGGTCAGTGGCCAGCTATTTTACAGCGAAGCGAATTACTTGAGCTCGCTTTATGACCAGCGCGATTACGGATTCGTTCTGGAGGCGCGCAAGCCACTCAGTTCCTATATATATGCGACGCTGGGTTACCGTCTGGAAAGCTTGGAGATCTTCAATGTTGCTTCCGACATCTCGCCGGCCCTTGCCCAGGAGCTGGGCACACAGACGAAGAGCCAAATTTACACCAGTTTCGTCTTTGATCGGCGCGATAATCCTTTGCTAACGCGGACTGGCCAGCGCGTAACCATTTCGCCGTATATAGCCGGCGGGTTTCTGGGCGGGAACGACCAGATTTATGGCTGGAGCGCGGAAGGGTCCCAGTATTTCCACATGTGGTGGGATACGATCCTGCTGTTGAATGGCGAAATCGCAACGGTTAGTAATTGGGGCGGAGGCAGCGATGTCCGCATCTTCGATCGGCTTTTCCTGGGCGGCTCAAACAATTTACGTGGCTTTGACTATCGCGATGTCAGCCCCAAGGACGAAAATAAAGAGCCTCTCGGGGGCAAATCGATGGCGCGCACCACAGTGGAATGGACGTTCCCGATTATCGAAAAAGCGCGCGGCGCAATTTTTTACGACATCGGTTTTGTAAACCCCGACGCCTGGGATTTCAGCGAACAAACGCAGTTCATCCCTGCAAAGCCACGACCAGTTGGCTCAACAAAGCCCCCAAGGGTGCCCATTTCATATGACAATATCGCCTCCGACTTCGGTGTTGGACTTCGACTTGATCTACCGATCGGTCCCCTGCGCCTCGACTATGGCATTCCCGTGCAAAAAGCTGGAACCACCGGCAGCGGGAAATTTAACTTCAGCGTCGGTTATCAATTTTGAACGAATATTTGTCCTTGCAGTCTAACGCTTTTCCGGCCACCTGTTTTAACTGTGTTTATGAAAAAGCTCCTTTCCATCGCCCTGGCTTCCCTGCTTGCGCTTCCCATCGCGGCGTTCGCCCAGGGCACACTCAAAATCGGCACGGTCGATATGCAACGCGCGTTCAAGGAATACACCAAGACCAAGGACGCCGAGGCGAAGATTAACGAGGCCAAAAACGCCGCCAAGAAAGAGTATGACGATCGAGCCGATGGCTACAAGAAGGCGCTCGATGAAATCAACAGTTTGAACAAGCAGCTCGATGCACCAGCGCTGAGTGCCGACGCCAAGACGCAAAAAGCGAAGGAGCGCGACGACAAGATCGCCAACATTAAGAACATGGAGCGCGAAATCACCGAGTTCCGGCAAACGCGCGAGCGGCAGTTACAGGAGCAGGCGATGCGGATGCGCGAGGGCATCGTGAAAGAAATCACCGACGTGGTGATGGAAAAAGTAAAGACCAACCGCATGGACCTGGTGTTCGACAAATCCGGCATGAGCCTAAATGGTGTGCCGGTTTTGATGTACGCGCCCGAGAATGTCGATTTCACAAGCGATATCATTACCGTCCTGAACAAACCCGGGCGTGCGACCAGCTTAAGCCCAAGTGAGAAGACGGCGACAAGCCCGTCCCCCACCCCCGCGAAAGCTCCCAAACCTTAGCTTCGGCTTCGATATTCAAGAAACACACCGCGGGCCGCGGCGGTGTAGAGGCCGCTATGAGGCGCGGCCCAAAGGTGATTTTTTGATCGTGTTGTTTACCCGCGCGTCGCGCTGCTCGGAGAGCGGGGGCTACAACTGCACGAGGCGCAGCGGCGCGTTTTTACCCGCGCCTTCTGCCGGGATCGCCCTGTTTCTCCTTCTCGCTTCGTGCTTCACCCCGAAGGCTTTCGGGGGAAACTGGCAGTCAACCCTCACCAAAGATCCACCTGGCAATTTCCCCGAGCTCCGACCACTCCGGGCCACTTATCATTTCGGCTGGGCTGGATTCACCGCGGCTACTGGTGAAGTCCATTTTACAAAAGCGTCCGAAAGCCGGTTCCAACTCGAGGGAACAGGCCGCACAACCGGTTTCGTCCGCGCCTTGTGGAAATTGGATGTGAATTATCACGCGCTCGCCGATGCGGAAACGCTGCGTCCAGTCGAAACCACGCAAACCGAGAGCTATCGATCAAAAAAATTTACTACGCATCTTACTTTCACCGCCAAGGGCGTCACGCGGGCAAGGACCGAAGGTCGAACCGTCTCTGAGCGCGCAAAAACCCATGAATTTAGTTTTCCGAATCTATTCGATTTGCATTCGGCTCTGCTTTATTTGCGCAGTCAACCGCTCGGCGATGGCAACGTCCACCGGATCGTCGTTTATCCCGCGACTTCTGCTTATCTTGCCACCGTCACCGTAATTGGTCGTGAGAAAATCTCGGTGCGCGCCGGCACTTACAACGCAATCAAAATCGATTTGCAACTCCACCGACTCGGCAAGAATCTCGAATTGCAACCGCACCGTAAATTCCGTCGTGCCACCATCTGGGTGTCTGACGACTCCGATCGCATCCTCCTGCGAATTGAAGCGCAAATTTTTATCGGCACAGTTTTCGCCGAATTGCAGTCGGTCCGCTTCGAAGAAATGAAACATTAGGTGGATCGCCGCTCCGCCGGGCGATCCTGAAACACGTGCGGCTTCGCCGCCTAAATTAGCATCGAGCTCGCCACGGGACGAGTCCGTCCGAAGGCGGACAAGAGACTGCTCGATCCACCGAAAGATCGATATCTACGGCCGAATCCATTCGCCGCGTACGGGTGGTCCCCATTCGGGATGGGGTCGCACGACTGGCCGACGTGGAGTAAAGACCGGCGTGTGCGCACCGGGTAACAACCTAAGCGCAGCGAGCGTTTCCAAATTGAACCGGCCCGTAATCGGAAGCCCAATACGCGCCTGATAAGCCCGCAGCGAAAATTCCATGGCCGAACCATAAATTCCGTCGATCTCGCCGCGGTAAAGATCGTGCCGCGCCAGCGCGATTTGTGCAGAGACCACGACATTGCGTTGCACATCGGGCGACGCATTCTCATAAGGCGTGCCGGCGAACAACCCGTCCGCCGAAGGCGCAACCGTCGCCGGATTGATAGGCGCGGTTTGCGGCGAGGATTCATCGCGTAATTCGGACGTGCCCGCATTCGCCGACGGAGCGCGCGTCGCTGCCGGTTGCGGAGAAGCAGACGGAGCGCTGCCGAGTAAGCGAAGGGTTTCGTCGTTCAGCTCGCCGGTGATTTGCAAACCGTGGCGGATTTGAAAGCGCCGAATCGCGGCAGTCGTATCCGCATTTTTCTCGCCTGTGATTTCTCCGTAATAAAAACCCTGCTCTTTCAGCGCCTGCTGCACGCTCTCGATGCTTTGGTCCGCGCGAATCGCTGCAACGGAAACAATCAAAATCAGAATGGCGATCTTAATCCTCATCTCAATGTTGATGGTTTTGACGCTGCCATGGAGCGGTTATTCGGCGCCTTCCGGCGCAGTGCCGGCGAGCGTCGCCTGGCGCTCTTTTAAGAGATCGCGATAACGAATGATACCTTCGCCGATCGCCGCCGCCATTTGCTCACGATAATCATCGCTCGCGAGTTTCGCCATGTCCTCCTTGTTGGTGAGAAAGCCGCCTTCAACCAAGACCGCGGGGTGCCGCACATTCGCGATCACAAAAAATTGCTCGGCTTTCGTTCCGCGATTCACCGCTTGGGTTCGCGCCGCCAACCCTTCCTGGATGAATCCGGCCAGGCTTTGGCTTTCTACATTCGACGATGCGGAAATCGCTCGCCACAAAAAAGGAAACCACGACGCCACGGATAAGCCTGGCGTGACTTGATGGGCGGCGTAATAAGTTTCCACCCCGCTGGCCACCGGTTTGTTGTCTTCGTTAAAGTGAATGCTGACGAAAACGCAATTCGGCACGCGATTGCTCAGCGCTGCTCGCTCGGCCAACGAGACGTAGGCATCGCCGACGCGCGTCATCACGGTCGTCAGACCCTGCGCCTGCAACAGTCGATCGACCCGATGCGCCACGTCCAGCGTGAGATCTTTCTCGAGCATGTTCCCAACCTTCGCGCCGGAATCCTGACCGCCGTGCCCGGGATCGAGAACCACCACCGTAAACGGTTCATGCGGCGCAGGCGCTCGCGTGGATGTCGGGGCCTTTGATTTCGAGGTCCATTGCAACCATGCGAACGACCCAAGCATGAGCAGCAGCCCTAACCAGGCCACGGTGATTCGCAACGCCCGCGGCATTCCAAATCGTGCCCAGAACATCCTTTCCTCCGCTACTGCTGAATCGACGCCCGCACTTCTTCATCCGATAAGGCCCGATAGCGAATCGCCGTTTCCGCGTCGCGCTCGAGGATGGCCGCTTCGATGCCGGCGACGGCAAGCTGTTCTTCTCGATGTTTCGTGAGGGCCGCACGCTCCGGAAGTTCTTTCGCGTCATTTTTCTGTAACGTCATATGGCCGATACTCCACGCGTCGAGCGCGACTTTCAGCGCCGCTTCGAATAGCGCACCGGGCGCGTGTTCGATCTTGAGAAAAGATTCCATCAGCTCCGTCGATTTCCCCGTTCCGCTCAGAACCGCGAAATCCTGCCGGGCTTGCGCGAAGGTTGCGCCGTTGGTTGCGATCGCCCCATCATACTCTACCCGCAAAAACAAATCTTCCTCCGGCTTGGCGCCAACCTCGGCAAAGAGCATCCGCGTCAGAAAAGGCGCGCCATAAACTTGTTCGAAAGCATTCTTCATTACGGGGCTGAGCGAATAATGCGCCAAGCGTCTCAGTGAAACGTCCCCCGCTGATCGCGTGAAACCTTCCGTGCTGGCCAGCTCGATCGCGGCCATGCGCAGCCGCTCAATGTCCCCAGGATGACCAATCGCGCCCATGGCGATGCGATCATAAATCTCAAAAATTTTCTGGCGCGCCCGGCCGAGAGTGAGAAACAGGATCCCGTCGCGATAACCCACCGCCGCAATCGGACTGCCCGAAGCCAACTGCGTCTCGATGTACTCGCGGCGGTTCGCGATCGCTTCGACCCAACGGTACGGCTCTTCGATCATGCCACTGTTTGCTTAAAGACCGCCGCGATCTTGCGTTCCGGCAGCGTGGTGATGCCTTCGCGCGAAACAACTTTAATGAGCGGATAAATTTTACCGCTGCGATCGACGCCACCAGTCGCTGTATCGGATTCGGCCGCCGTATCGAGCGCACGCAGTGCAATCGTCACCGCCTCGTCTTCGCTCAATTTTTGCAACCGCTTCGCGCCCCAACTATTTTCATAATAAAGGATGCCGCGCACCGCCGGCGATCCCGATCCAGTGGCCGCGTAATCCGCCACTTCAAATTGCGCTCCCATCGCATCGTAGAAATAAAGCCGTGGCCCCGGGTTGGAATTGAAATCGTAAGTCGCGAAAATCGGGACGACCATGCCAACGCCTTGCATGACAAATCCAAAATTGTCGCGCAGCAGTTTCGACAGAGCGCGCACTTTCCCATCGACACTCATCTCCTGCAATTGTGTCCGCCGGAAGTATTGAAATGAATGCTCGAGTACGCGCGCCATCTCCCAAGCCGTCGCCGGCACGCCCGCAATCGCCATGATCGAATGCCGATCTATCTCCAGGACTTTGTCCGCCCGATCATAAACCACGGTATTGCCAGAAATCGCGCGCCGATCGCCTGCGACCAGTACGCCGCCGGAAAACTTAAACGCCAAAATCGTGGTCGCCTCTGTCGGCTTCCACGATTGCTCGCGAGAATTTGGCGCCCGTGCGGTCAGATCGATCGTCGCCGCCGGACTGAACAGCCCTTTGCGTCGCAGCAGCGCGGGAAAATCCTCGCTCGTACCGGAAAAACTCTGCTCGAGCGTCACCAGAGACGGTTCCATTACTGGCCCGTACGCTGGCGGTAGCGCTTCGATTGATTGGGGTCGACCTTGCGCATCTTTTTTAGAAGATCTTTTGTGTCCGGTCGCGAAACGTCCGGCGAGCGCGGCCCGCCGCCATCGCCTTGTTTCGGACCCCACGGAACCGGATCGATTGGTTTTTGGGTGCGCTCGGGCATGCAAAAAACTTAAGAAGAAATGCTGGAAAGGCAAACTGCGGCGCCCGCCGTCCTCTCTGGTTCCGGCAGGCTTGCCAGAGAAAGCGCCTGATGCCAAGATTTGGAACGATGAAGCTCTTCACGATAAGCGTCGTCGGCTTTTTTTTCGCCGTGCTCTTCGGCTGGATCCTGTCTGGACAAACCACTGCTCAAACGCCCGCCGCCTCATCTGACGCGGCCCAACTCGAAGCGCTAGCAAGAAAAATCGATGCACAAAACGCCAAGATCGACACTCTTTCTCAGCAAATTCTCAAGCTCGAGCAACAGATCGCTCACATCCGCCCCGGCGTGATGATCGGCGAGGGCGCGCCATCGCCTGCCCCCGGGGCCACTTCGGCCGAGCCGCCCCGGCCCGCCAACGGCAACACGCACACCGTCACACGCGGAGAGACGCTCACTTCCATCGCCAAGATGTACAAAGTTGGCGTCGAAGAACTGCAAAAGTTCAATCAAATCGAGGACGGCCGCAAATTGCAGGCCGGACAGACGATTATGATTCCCTCTTCTCCGACGCCCACGCCCTCCGCGCCGTCTTCGACGGATCATCAATAGAAATCGCATCGGGCGAAAGTATCACGCGCTCTCCCAAGAACGCGGTTCTTAAACGCGAGATCGAAATGTGAATGTCGGCAAGGCGACGTTCCGCCGAGCCCGCGAAATATTTATTGTCGATCCAACGACGAAACTTCCTTCTCGATTTCAGCCGGCTCGACGCACTCTCGCCCTGCCACTACTTCATCGATCTCTTGGGCTGCGCGCCCCTCGCGCGTTTCGAGTAAACTTTGCTGGCAAAGCCGCGCGTACTTTCCGCCGCGCGCGATTAGCTCATCGTGCCTGCCGCGTTCGATGATCCGTCCGCGATCCAGCACGAGAATTTGGTCTGCGTGCACAATGGTTGAAAGCCGATGCGCGATCACGATCGAGGTGCGATGAAACATCAGGTGTTCGAGCGCTTCCTGAATCAGCCGCTCCGTCGCAGTGTCCACACTCGCGGTCGCTTCATCCAGAATCAGAATCGGCGGATCTTTCAAAAGTGCGCGCGCAATCGACAACCGCTGTTTCTCGCCCACGCTTAACTTCACTCCGCGCTCGCCGACAACGCTCTCCAAGCCATCTGGCAATCTCTCGATAAAGCCGCGCGCATTTGCCGCGTCCGCCGCGCGCCACAATTCCACTTCGGTCGCGTCCGGTTTTCCCATCAACAGGTTTTCACGGATCGATCCGTTGAACAAAAAACTCTCCTGGGCTACCACGCCGATCGCTTCACGCAACGCTCGCAGCCCGTACTCTCGGATTGGCTTTCCATCGACATAAATTTGGCCGCTGCTGAACTCGTAAAAGCGAACGAGTAGATTCACCAGCGTTGACTTCCCAGCGCCGGTCGCCCCCACCAACGCGATCGTTGCGCCAGGCGGGGCGTGAAAAGAGACGTGATTAAGCGCGGGAAGTCCTTCCGTGTAACTGAAGCTCACGTCTTCGTAGCGGATATCGCCTGCGACGCGCGCCGAAGTCTTCTTGTCGATCCAACCCGGCTCGATCGGTTCATCGAGAATCTCAAAGACACGCTCACCGGCGGCGCGTCCGGCTTGCACGAGTTGATTGAGCTGATGCAGTCGGCTGGCCGGATCGTACAGGAACGCCGTCAGCATGAGGAACGCAACCAAATCGCCAATTTGCATCGCACCCGTGAGCACGGCGTGACTCCCGAACGCGAGGACAATGACGGCGCCAAATGCTTCGAACATCGACATCGACGGGCTGTACATGGCCCACACCCGCATCACCACCAAGGTCGCGTGGCGCAGTTGATCACTCACGCGGTTGAAGCGCGCGTGCTCTTCATTTTCACGGACGAAGCTTTTGATCTGGCGAACGCCGGAGAGATTGTCATGCAAGAGCGCGTTCATCGCCGAAGCAGCGCGACGTTGCAGTCGATAACGTCGATGCGCAGTCAGCGTGTAAGTCAACGCGCCCGCAATCAAAAATGGGAACGGCGCCAGCGCGAGCAAGGCCAGCTTAGCGTTAAAATAAAACATGACAGCGATGACAATGAGCACTTGCAGGATCGCGATTACGCCTTGCTCGATGCCATCGATCAAGACGCGCTCGACTGCGTTCACATCTTCCAGAACGCGCGTCATCAAATCGCCGGTGGCGCGATTGTCAAACCAACGCAACGGCAGCAATTGAATGTGCGAGTAAAGATCGCTGCGCAGATCGAAAATAACTCTTTGTTCAAAAGTGTTGTTCAACAAAATCCGCAACGCGTTGAACGCGTGCTGAAGCAGAAACGCCACGGCCGCGAGCAAAACGAGTGGCACCAATTTTTCCGGATGATTTTGCCGAACGACATCGTCGATGATTCGTTTCGTGACCGCGGGGAAAACAATCACCATCAAGGTCCCGACGATCGCGCAGCCCAGCATTCCGGCCGCGAGCCAAGGATAACGCTTCACATAAGCAAAAACGCGACAAACCGTTTTCATCTGTGACTCATTAACCTACCATAGCGCACGCCTTGCACCATGTTGCTCGCGAAATTGCGTGCTGAGCCGAGGTGGATCGGCCGCTCCACGTGATCGCCGGAATGTTTATGTCGCCGAACCCGGCTAAGCCGGGCAGCTCCTTCTCATTTTGGCGTTGAATTTCACTTGAGCGCTGAAAAGAAGGAGCTGAGCGATCCAGCTGATTGTTTTCAATCGGCTGCCTTCTGACGCGAAGCGGATCGATCTTTGAAGGTGAGCTCGGCGATGCCGGATTTATCCAGCTCACCCAGTGCTTCTGCGACCATGCGATCGTATTGCTCCTTAGTTGCGCGGGCGAGCGGCAGATCAAGACCCGCACTGTGCGCGAGATCGAGCGCGATCCCGCTGTCCTTCGCCGCGTGAGCGCCGGAGAAGAAACAAGTGTGCTCGCGGTTCTGCATATCTTCGCCGTCGGTTTCGAGCACGCGTGAGGCGGCGCCAGTTTGTGAAAAAACTTCGCGCAACATTTGCAGATCGAGACCGAGCGCGGCGCCGAGTCCGAGTCCTTCGGCCAGGCCGGCGGTGTTGATATTCATCACCATGTTGACCAGCGCCTTCACTTTCGCGGCTTCGCCCGCCTTGCCGATGAATCGAATTATCGATCCAAGCTCTTTCAAAATCGGTTCCGCTTTGCGAAACGCTTCTTCGCTGCCGCCACACATCAAGTAAAGCGAACCTTCGCGCGCCTGCGTGATGCTCGAAGCCATGCATGCTTCCAAACTTTGCGCGCCGGCTTTTTGCGCGAGCTTTTCAACTTCGACATGGACCCGCGGCGAGATGGTGGCGCAGTTGATGAACAATTTGCCGCGCGCGTTAACGAGAAGATTGTCGCCGCTTCCGCTGAAGATCATGCGCATCGCGTTGTCGTCACTCACAACGGTGAGGATCACGTCTGATTCCGCAGTGACTTCTGACAAATCCTGGCAAGCCGCGCAGCCGAGTTCTGCCGCCAGAGCTGTCGCCGCAGAGCGATTCGTGTCATAAACAGCCGTGACAGGAAAACCGCGATCCTTCAATCGGCGCGCCATGTTCGCGCCCATTCGACCAACCCCGACGAATCCAATGTTCATGAGAATAATGTTTGCAATTCCGCGCTCTTCTTCATCTGCCAACATCAAACCTCAGACATCAACCATCAAACTTTCCCAACAAAGAATGGATTGTGCGCCTTCTCCTCGCCTACGCTCGTCATTGGCCCGTGACCCGGACAAATGATCGTCTCGTCTGGTAAGGTCAAGATTTTGTCGAGATTGTTTTGAATAGCGTCTGCGTAGGAAACGTTGCCGCCGCCCATCGATCCGGCAAAAAGTGAATCGCCGACGATGGCAATCGGTCGCGCGAGGCCAGTCACAAAATAAGTCATGCCCCCGGGCGAATGGCCCCAGGTCAGCCGCGTCTCGATATCGATCTTGCCGAGCCGGAAACGCTTCCCTTCCTCGATTGATTCGGCGCCGGCGATTGGTTCGCGCCCTGAAATGAAAACGTGCGCGCCTGTTTCTTCGCGAAGCCGAGGCAAATCGGCAATGTGATCGTCGTGCGCGTGCGTGAGCAAAATTAGCTTCACACTCAGATTTTCCTTCGCCGCAACTGCGAGCATTTTCTTGCAATCAGCTCCGGTATCAAACGCGGCGGCTTCGCGCGTCGTTGGATCCCAAACGAGATAAGAGTTCACAGCCATGCCGCTGTAATCGGTCGTGAATTGCGCGAGTCCGTCGAACTCCCCCAGTTTGTCCGGTTTCCACTTTCCACTCGTAAGATCGACTAGAGCTTTGGCGTTCAGTTTTAACGCCGGAGCGATTCGCTCGATCGTTGGGTTGTCAATCTTGCCGCTCCGAACATCGTTGATCTCTTCGCGCGATACGCCGGATTTCTCGGCGAGCTGGCTATCGGAAATGTGCAAACCACGCTGGGCCTTGCCGATAATGTCGGCGGCGTTGTCCTCGATCGGGATGGTCATTGCGGGTTGAAGTGCAGCTCCCTCAGGAGCGAGATGTTCATAGTCTATCGTTTAATCAAGAGCCAAGCTCCATCGGAGCGACATGTGCAGACGCGCAGTCATTCAACTGGCTTGAAAATATAACGCTTGTCGTACGGAACCTTATGGCGTTCCAAAAATTCCAGATACTCCTGCTGAAATGATTTGAGGCGATGGTGATTCTCCCGGCTGCTGATGTAATTGATCACTGCGCTAGGTGCGAATGCGAAACGGAAAAAGCGCCAAAACCTTCCTGCCACGAAAAACGGCACCCAATCCATCGCTGCTTGTTGATATGATTGCTCGAACCCGTTTTTATTCGTCCGATCAGATCAGACGCTGCCTCGTCGGGCCGCAATCCCAGAAGAGTGTGCGTGTGATCTGGCATGCAGTTAATCGCAATTAGTTTCTGTTTACGCTGCGTCACGATTCCGGTGATGTATTTCTGTAATTCCTCTTTGCGATCGGGTCGAATAACGCAGGTACGTCCGGAGATCGCGAAAACAACGTGGAGATAGATTTGCGTATAAGTGTTAGCCATTCGTGTAAATTCACATGCCGCTCCTGACGGAGCTCATCGCGTCATATGCTGGGAGAACTATAAATATGACGCGCCTACGGCGCTCACCGTTTGATCAACCCGTAAATTAGAAATTCTGCGTTGCGCTAGTTTTTCAAACATCGCCGCAACACTGACAACCGAAAATGATTTGCCGGCTTCAAGCTCGATCGAAGTCATCGTCACGCCTTGGATGCCGCATGGAATGATGCGGGCAAAGGGCGCGAGATCGCCGCAGACGTTGAGAGCGAAGCCGTGCATCGTGATCCAGTGGCGCACGCCCACGCCGATGGATGCGATCTTGCGCTTATCGACCCAGACGCCGGTAAGACCAGGACGCGTTCCGGCTGAGATCTCGTAGATCGCGAGCGTCTGAATCAAAAGCTCTTCGAGCCAGCGCAAATAGCGATGGAGATCTTGGCCGTACCGGCGGAGATCGATAATTGGGTAGCCGATCAATTGCCCAGGACCGTGATAGGTCGCCTGGCCGCCGCGATTAATCGCAAAAAGCGGATGCGGCAAATGCGCCGCGTCCACCAGGCTCGATTGGTCCGGCGTCCGGCCGATCGTGTAAACCGGCTCATGTTCGAGCAGAAGCAACTCGTCGCCTGACGAACGGTCCTCTCGTTTGCTCGCAACAATCTTTTCTTGCAAAGCCAGCGCGTCGCCAAAACTCATTCGCCCCAGCCAGCGCCCGCTAAGAAAATGCGGTTGCGAATGGTAGGGTCGGCGCGCTGCGCCCGCCCCCGAAAGCTTTCGGGGCGGCGCGGCGTCCCTACCTAATTGAAGATTGTTCATATCTGCGTTACTCCCGGAATTCCAAGGTGCGCGTTTTCTTGTGAACGAAGATGCGTCAATCCGATGGCAAGGGCATCGGCTGCATCCGCGGCCGGTGTCTCAGTCAAACCAAGAAGCGCGCGCACCATGAACGCGACCTGATTTTTTTTCGCGCCGCCACGGCCGACGCTCGCCTGTTTGATGCGCGTCGGTGCGTACTCAAAAACCGGCAAACCGTTTTCCGCGGCGGCTAGAATAGCTGCGCCACGCGCCGCGCCGAGCAGAATCGCCGTTTTATAACTCTGCACGTAAATGACCGATTCGAGCGCGCAACAATCTGGTTCGTGTTCGCGAATTAATTCAGTGAGTCGATCGCGAATCGCTACCAGGCAGGACGAAGAACGGAGTGAACCGGCATTGCGGATCGTTCCGAAATAAAGCGCGTGCATTCTCCCATTGTTTGCATCGACAATCGCGACACCGGTGTTACGCAAGGAGGCGTCGATGGCAAGAACGCGCATGGAATTAGTGAGCAATCGCCCCGAGAATAAGAAAAACGCAACCCACCGCACCAAAAACCAGACTCACGAGCCAGAATCGGCGCTTTTTCGTCAGTGCGGAGATCGCGGCGATCGCAATTGCAATTTGAAACATGGTGACGCCGCGCGCATAAACTTCATGTCGATGGAAATTTGCTCTTGCCTTCGTCTGTTTGCGTTCCGCTTCTGATTTGATCTCGGATTGCTCTTCCTCGTACCTCATGGCTTTTGCGCGATCTTTTTCATCCACCACGGTCGCGAGCGACATCTTGGCATCGAGCACCGATGCCTTGATGCTCTTTGCCTGGTAATAGCTCCATTGATCGGACGCTTCGATCTGGCTCATCATCGCTTCGTTCGCGTGTTTGCCGGAGAGAAGACCCGCAATCGCGGCGAGGACGGCGAGAATCGCCGTGCTCAGCGCGACCCACGAAATCCAGGCCTCTTCACTGTGCTCGGCGGTGTGATGCACGCGCTCCTGCAAATCTTCCAGAGGAACTTCTGCTTCTTCCACGCGTTCAACTGTAAGATCGCAAATCGCCTGTTCAAGATCGAATCGACGTTTGCTTTTTCAAAAACAATGATTTCTCGAGGGACGAACCCATTCTGAATCCATTTCTTATGATGGCGATTCAATTCCAAGCTTAGGAAGTGTTCTTTGTTGGTCTGAATGCCAGGCAATCGTAAAGAACGCGGTCTGGCTGGTAAGTGGAAGAAGATCGAAGCAAAATCTGGATTCCTTGGTACTCAGTCCGACCATTTTGAACGAGGCGGGAAGCTAGTTCATCCTGTGACTCCAGTGCCTGCACCATTTCACGGTCCTGACATAGGATAACTGGCTTGGAGCCAGGAATCGCCAGAATAGAGAGCGGGATAATGGAGCGAGCGAGTTCGAGAGGTAAGCCGAGCTCGCGAGCAGCGGCATGCTTGACTTCAAGCTGGATCATCCGTGCTCTTGCATCCGGCGTTGTCGATTGCAAAGCGACATGGATCGCGTCGAGCAGCCGGTCTCGGACCTCTGCCAGATCTTTCAACGATCTGAGATTCTGCAGCGCAGGCTGAGTTTGGATTGCCTTGGCTAACAACGAAATCTCTTTGAGGTAGGCATGCTTCTGCGTGTCCGGCACAAAATACATAACCAGGAGATGCACCGGCTCGTTGTCAGGCGCACCGTAGTCGATGCCCGCAGGACTCCAGCCCACCGCACAGACCAGTTCGTCACCGTGAGGCGCGCGCGCGTGTGGGCATGCCCAACCCTTCCCAATGCCAGTATTGTGCACGTTCTCACGCGCGAGGACGCTTTCCGTGATACCGCCTTCTACTCCGATGTCCGGAATAGCCTCAATTAGCGCAGCCAGGTATTCCAGCGCCTTGGTCTTGTGGTTGTCCGTTAATTCAATCAAGCGGCCAGCCTGTAGGGCATCGAGGAGGCTTCTCATTTTAATCCATTCCGTATTTTCGATGGAACCAGACTTTGACCGAATGGGTTAGCACCGAATAGCAAAGAAGGAATCCCGCGATCCATATCCAGAAGCTGGCCAGCAACGGGACGAAGCCAAAATAACTCCCAATCGGCAGATATGGAAGAACGCCGCCCGCGATCATAACGAGGACTGTTGTCAGAAGCAGAAATGGGCTGGCGATACTTTGGAGAAACGGAATCCTGTTGGTTCTGATAATGTGAACGATAAGCGTTTGCGTCAAAATCGACTCTACGAACCAGCCAGTGTGAAAGAGGCTCTCATAATACGCTTTCATTTCCGGAGAAGTCGCGGCATGCGAGTAAAGTTCGCAGTTAAAGAAGTAGAGCATGAGAAAAAAAGTCGCGTAATCGAAGATGGAGCTCATCGGTCCGATGAAGACCATAAAGCGACGTATATTCTGGATGTTCCACCTGCGCGGAGTCTTGAGGTATTCTTCGTCGACATAGTCCGAGGGAATGCCGACTTGCGATGCATCGTAAAGCAGGTTGTTAAGCAAAATCTGAATAGGCGCCATCGGAAGGAAAGGCAGAAAATAGCTTCCGCCTACTACACTGAACATATTTCCGAAGTTCGAACTGGCGCCCATACGGATGTATTTGATGATGTTGCCGAACACCTTTCTTCCCTCGATGATCCCGTCCTCCAGCACGAGGAGACTTTTTTCCAGAAGAATGATATCGGCCGATTCCTTCGCGACATCGACCGCCGTATCGACAGAAATCCCCACGTCCGCCGCGCGCATCGAAAGAGCGTCATTGATGCCGTCGCCCATGTAGCCAACTACATGCCCGCGTTTTTGCAGGACGGTAATAAGATGCTCCTTTTGGAACGGAGAGAGACGGGCAAACACATTGTTCTTTTCTGCCAACTCGCCGAGTTGCGTTTCATCCAGGCCGAGAAGCTTGTCGCCGGTAATGACCTCTTGTTCATCCAAGCCGACATCCCGGCAAATCTTCCGAGTCACCAGCGCGTTATCACCGGTTAGAATCTTCGTCGTGACACCGAATTGCTTAAGCGAGGCAAGGGCCTTTGCGGCGGAGCCCTTGGGCGGATCAAGAAAAGCTATGTAGCCAAGCAAGATCAAATCGCTTTCGTCAGCAACTGAAAACATCTGCTTGCTTTGCGGAAATTCGCGGTAGGCGATTCCGAGCACGCGGTAACCGTCCCGACTCAATTCTTCATACTCTTCCAGAAGATCATCCTTGATCAGGTCAATCATCAGATGAATTTCTTCATCGATCTGGTAATGCGTGCAGACCTTGTAAATGTCTTCCACCGCGCCCTTGCAGATCAGCACGTGGTCGCCTTCGTAATCCACAGCGACAGACATGCGTTTCCGTTGAAAATCAAAAGGAATCTCATCCACTTTTCCGCAACCCCGCTCTACGTCCAGATCGGTGTGCGAAAGAACCGAACGGTCGAGGACGTTGCGCAACCCAGTCTGATAGTAACTGTTCATGTAGGCGTAACGCAGGACGTCGTCGCTATCACGGTTAGTGACATCAACAGCCTTTTCGAGAATGACCCGGTCCTGCGTCAGGGTGCCCGTCTTGTCGGTGCAGAGAATATCGATGGCGCCGAAGTTCTGAATCGAGTTGAGCCGCTTCACGATGACCTTCTTCTTCGACATGGCCATGGCGCCTTTGGAAAGGTTCACCGTTACAATCATCGGCAGCATTTCCGGCGTCAGTCCTACAGCCACCGAAAGGGCGAAAAGGAGCGCCTCGGGCCAGTTGTGCTTGGTCACCCCGACAATCAAAAAGACGATCGCGACCATGACGACCATGAAGCGGATCATCAGCCAGGTGAAGCCGGCGATGCCTTTGTCGAAACTCGTCTGGGCTCGCTGTCCCGCTAGCTTTTCGGCAATTGACCCGAAGTGCGTCCTGCTCCCGGTGTTGACGACCACGCCACGAGCGGTGCCGCTCACAACATTGCTCCCTTGAAAACAAGCGTTCTGCAATTCGATAAGACCCCGGCCGGCTACGGTCGCCGGCTCAGCATGTTTTTCGACCGGCATGGATTCGCCGGTTAGGGAGGACTGACTTACGAAAAAATCTTTGGCAGTGATTAAGCGAAGGTCCGCCGGGATAAGCGCGCCAGCTTGCAGGATAACAATCTCTCCCGGAACAATCTCGGCGATTGGGATGTCACCTTCTTTTCCGTCGCGCATAACCAGAGAGTCGGTTTGCACCATGGCTTTGAGCTTTTCCACAGCCTTACTGGAGCGATGCTCCTGCACATATGCCAGCCCAACGCTGAGCAGAACCATAGCCCCCACCACCGTTGCCGCCCGGACATCTCCCATCAGCAAAGAGACCACACAGATCACGAGCAACTGGATGACCAGCGGGTTGCGGCATCGTTGCAAAAGTTCCATCACGAGGCCGGCCTCTTTTCGGTGACTGAGAATATTGCTGCCGTATTCTTTCCGAGCAGTTTCAACTTGCACGTCCGAAAGGCCACGCTCTGTCACGCCAAGGCGCTGCAACGCTTCCTCCGCCCTCAGCGAGCACAGCTCGATGAGTTTCCGTTCGTGCTCTGAAATCGCGGCCGATGCCGCCTTAACCGCCTTTTGAAGGATGGCGGGATGAAGCTTGCCGGAAAAAATAAATCGAAACATGAAAGATGGAAGTTCTCTTCGGGTTGCTTGGCGTGATTACAAGCGCTCGACTTTACGGATCATCCGAATGGGAGGATGAAAGTCGAGTGAGGAATTGATTGGGCCGAATCCTGTCAGCGGCGATCACGCGGCAGAGCCGGCTGAGTTGCGTCAAAGCTTCGAGCATCGCGCGGGACTGCCGTGATTCCATGCGATCGAGCAGTGCGAGAGTCCAGCTAATCCGCCAACGCAGCAGAATCCAGCGGATCAGGCGATGGAACCACGTTTCCGCGGGGAGAGTGCGTGCAACAACAAACTTTCGCATTGACAGTTTCACGCGCTCGACACGCTCGTCCGCTTCTTCCGCCAAACACAGTAGGATCAATTTACGTTCCGATCCGTCGGGCTCGCGGGCTGCGAGAGCGTGATAGATGCGGGCATATTCCTGGAGAGCGTGGTACCGCTGCGTGATGCCGAGCCGCACCTGTCGGAGATTCCGTCGAAGCCGGCGGATTGTAGGTCCGCTCGGCGATGCGCCAGATTGCCGAATCGCCCTCGTCCATCTGACGGCCGTGGTGCTGAAAATAGCCGGGCTCACTCAATAAGGTGCATACCCCCATATCCCATCATATGTCCACTCCCTTCTTTACCAATCTTTCGATCTCACGTAGCCTCGCGACGTGACCAGGAAACGCAACCATCAGCATCCCGAAGGAGAACGCCGCGCCTCAGTCATCCGGGTGCGCAAGATCGTCGGCCAGCTCAACGCCGTCCAACGAATGATCGACGAGGATCGCGACTGTGCGGAAATTCTGCTCCAGATCGTCTCCGCTCGGCG
>DATMPQ010000142.1:0-7649 GCA_035567015.1 Chthoniobacterales bacterium
ACGTCGATCGACTTGCTAAACGCCAAGCTAAATTTGAAAGCGACGGAGATCGAGGTCGAGCGGTTGGAATTGGAGCGCCAGGGCGACTTCGTCCGTGCGCAAGGCAAGGTGGATACCGTGGCCGATCATCACTACGTTGGCACACTCTCCGCCGCCATCGCCAATATCGCGGATTATGCGCAGGCACTGCCCGCTCCATGGCGCGACGCCCTGCGTGAGGGACCTATTACACTCGATTGGTCAGGCAACGGCAATGCCAACTCACATTCCGGCGCCTTTCACATCAATGGCCGCGGAATTCGCCTCACTCTGCCTAACGAGTTAGCACCATTCGATGCCCAACTCGACGGCGCCTATTCACCGGGCAATCTTTTTTTCCGCCAATTACACCTCGCAAATGAGCATGCGTCTCTCACTGCATTTGCCACCGTCACGTCCAAGTATGTGCAACTGCAAGCGCTCGCTTTCGACTTAAATGGCAAGCCAACATTACGCGGCAATTTTTTCCTTCCGTTTTCGCTCTCGAAAATCTTCCACGGAAGCAGCCTGCTCGACGCGCTTGATGCCGACCAAAAGGCCGATCTCGATCTTGCCGTCGAGCCGACCAATCTCGCGGACCTTTCTGCTGCGCTCACCGGGCACGTGACCAAGAGCGGCACTTTCGCCGCGCGGTTGTCGATCTTCGGCGGTCTTGATGCATTGCAAGGGTGGTCCGAGATGCATCTGCGCGATTTCACCGTCGGGAACGATCCGGCGAGTCTGTCCAGCGACGCGCAGACGCGATTCGTTTCCGGAATGATGACGACCAAAGCCGGTTTTCTTTTTCGCGGCAGCGATCCAATCTCGCTCGCTCTCAGTTCGCAAATTTATCTGGGCCAGGAACGAAGTCGCGCGGCGCTCGAACCGATCTCAGCCAACATCGATTTTCCAGCGATCTTCCTCACTCAACTGCCGCGCTATTTGTCACACGATTTGTTTGGCGATGGAATCTTGAGCGGTAAGATGTCGATCTCTGAAACGCTTCGTCACCCGAAGATTTCGGGCGATTTGCAACTGATAAACGGAAAATTGATCGGCGCGCCGCTGCATGCGACCGCGGCTTCCGGACGGCTCGTTTTCAACGGCAAGACCGCGTCTCTCGATTTCGCGAACATCAGCACGCACGATGTCGATCTTTCCGTCCGCGGAGAAGTTGACTTCAGCGATCCGGAAACGCTCGCCATAAAAGTATCCGGGATTCAACCCATGGTTGATTTGACTCCGCGCACGGAGATCGATTGCCTTGCTGGAATAAATCTGACGTCTTCTCCCCAAACCGGAGCCGCCTTTCGAAGGATCGACCGTCTCGATTTTAGCGGCAGCGCATTCCGATCGGATTGGACAGTTACATTGAGCGAAAACATCAATGGCCGGCCATTTGGTGCGCTGGACAAAAGTGATGCGACTCGAACATTTCAGTTTTGTCGCGGCGCGCAAACGGATGAGGAAATGTTAGTGCTCGGATGCGAGCCGCGATCGCACCTTTCCCCAACCGTTCGCCCGCGAAAACGGGCCAAGCATCGTTAGATCGCAGCTGGATCAACTGCAATCTTGCGGCGCTCGGACTTGGTCGTTACCAGCCAGCGAGAAAGTTTTTCCTCGAGCTCGCGCGTCAGATCGACACGGAAATCGGCGCCGGCATCGACGCGCAACGGATGGCCCGCCGGTCGATCGAAAAGCAGTTGTACACGACGTTGACCAGGACAACTGGCGAGAATTTCGCGCACTTTGCTCAGTTCGTCTTTTGTCGTCGCCGGAGAAAACTGCAAAAGCACAGCCGGCTCTTCGATTGGAGTTGCCGATTTTTCATGCGCGCTGCTGTTAGGGTGCTCCGCCGGCAGCACATTCACTTTTTGCGCCATAGCACGAAGCGAATCGCCGCGCGCATCGACTGTTCCCTCAATCTCAACAACGCGACCAGGCGCAAGCGCGTCGGAAACTTTTACGTAAACATCATTCCACACGACCACTTCGAGCGTCGCAGTTAAATCTTCGATCCAAACAATGGCGAATGGCTTGCCTTCTTTTCGCGTGAATTTCTTATCGATCTGCGCAATCGCGCCCGCGGCCCTAAATTGGGCGCGATCATTCAGTTCGCCTAACGAAGCGATCGTCCGATAATTTCTCGTCGCGAAAAGATCGGCATAGGCGTCGAGCGGATGTCCGGTGACATAGAAACCGAGCAACTCTTTTTCATAGGAAAGCTTTTCGTGATCGCTCCACGGCGCGACCGATCTTCTTCGTGTCGATGTCATCGGCGCGGTGATTTCATCAAACAACGAAACTTGGCCTGCGGCCCGATCGCGGTGTGCGGTCGCGGACGAGACTAGCGCTTCATCGATGCAGGCAAAAAGTTCCGCACGCTCGCGACCAAGAAAATCGAACGCGCCGGATTTAACGAGGCTCTCAAGCATTTTCCGATTTGCGATGCGCGAGCCAAGTCGCCCGCAAAAATCTTCCAGCGAGGTGAAATCCCCTCCGCGCTCGCGTTCGCAGATCGACATCTCCATCGCGCTCTCGCCGACATGCTTGATCGCGGCCAATCCATATCGGATCGCGTTGTAGCCGCGGACGCTGTCCACGGCGCCGGGGTCAGCGACCCCGGCGACAGCTAATTCCGGAATAAATTTCAAGCCGCTGCGATTCACATCCGGCGGCAAAATCGAAATTCCCATGCGCTGGCATTCGCCGACGAAGACGGAAATTTTTTCCGTGTCGTTAATTTCGTTGCTCAACAAACCGGCCATGAATTCAACCGGATAATGCGCTTTCAAGTAAGCCGTCTGATAACTGATCACGCCATAGGCTGCGCTGTGGCTCTTGTTGAATCCGTAACCGGCAAATTTCTCGAGCAAATCGAAAATAGCATTCGCTTTTTTCTCCGGGATTTTGTTTGTGCGCGCGCAGCCTTCGATGAAATTCTTTCGCTCCTTCGACATCTTCTCCTTGTCTTTTTTGCCCATGGCACGGCGGAGAAGGTCGGCCTGGCCTAACGAATAACCGGCGAGCTTGCTCGCCGCCGCCATCACTTGTTCCTGGTAAATCATGACCCCGTAGGTGTCGGCGCAGATTTCTTTGAGCAGCGGATGCAGATATTTGATCGGCGTGAGGCCCTTTTTTGCTTTCACGAATTCCGGAATCAGCTCCATCGGCCCCGGACGATAGAGCGCAATCAACGCGATGATGTCGTCGAGTTTGCCAACGTTGAATTGCTTCGACAAACTGGTCATGCCGCCGGATTCCATCTGGAAGAGACCGATCGTTTCGCCATGGTTGTAGAGGGCGAAGGCTGCGGCACCGTCGAGTGGAATCTTCTTTAGCGAAAAATCCGGCTCGCGTTGGTGAATGAGCGTCATGGTTTCCTCGATCGCGGTGAGTGTCTTGAGCCCAAGGAAATCCATTTTGAGCAAGCCGAGATCGTTAAGCGGCCCCATCGGATACTGGCTGACGATGTCGTTGCCTTTCACGTCGCGACAAAGCGGGATGTAATCGGAAAGATCGCGATCGCCGACCACGACACCGGCCGCGTGCACGCCGGCGTTACGCGACAAGCCCTCCAGGATTTTTGCGTACTCGAAAAGCTGACGCGTGGCTGCCTCGGTCGCGACTGCTCTTTTCAGCTCCGGATTTTTTCCCACTGCTGAATCGAGAGTGATATTCAACTCGTTCGGAATCATCTTCGCGATGCGATCGGCGTCCCGATAGCTCAGCCCCATGACGCGGCCGACGTCGCGCACCACGCTTTTCGCTTTCAGTTTTCCGAAAGTGATGATCTGCGCGACGCGACGCTCGCCATATTTTTGCCGCACGTACTCGAGAACCTCGCCGCGGCGCGCTTCGCAAAAATCGACGTCGATATCCGGCGGCGAGACCCGGTCCGGGTTTAGAAAACGCTCGAAAAGAAGTCCGTATTGCAGGGGGTCAATATCGGTGATGCCGAGAACGTAAGCGACCATTGACCCTGCTGCTGACCCGCGCCCTGGCCCGACTGGAATGCCGCGCTCTTTGGCGAAATGAATGAAATCCCAAACGATGAGCAGATAACTGACGAAGCCGGTTTTCTCCAGGACATCGAGCTCATAATCGAGGCGGGTGACTAATTCCGGATCGTTCGCGGCGCGCTCGCCGTAACGTTCGCCCAAACCCTTGTAACAAAGCTCGCGCAAATAACCATTTCTCGTTTTTCCCGGCAGCACTGGGTACTCCGGGTATTTCGAGCGCCCGAATTCAAGATCGAGATGACAACGTTCGCCAATCTCGAGCGTGTTTGCGATGGCTTCGGGGAAATCGCGAAACAACTCGCTCATCTCCGCTGGCGACTTGAAGTAAAGCTCGGGCTGGTAGCGCAGCCGGTTCTCGTCCTGCACCATTTTCGCGGTGCCGATGCAGATCATCACGTCGTGCGCCGCATGATCGCTTCTTCGCAAAAAATGCACATCGTTCGCCGCCACCAGACGGAGCGCGAACTCTTTCGCCAGTTGCGGTAGCACGCGGTTGCATTTGCGTTGCGCTTCCATCCCGTGGTCGTGCAACTCGATGAAAAAATTCTCCGCGCCCAGAATGTCGCGATACTCCGCCGCGGCTTGTCTTGCCTTGGCCATGTTGTCCGCCTGGATCGCCGAATTAATTTCGCCCGCGAGGCAACCGCTCAACCCGATCAGCCCCTTGGAATGCGCCGCCAAAAGTTCCTTGTCGATCCTGGGCGCATAATGAAAACCGTCGAGATGCGCGGTCGTAAGCAACTTCACCAGATTGCGATAGCCGGTCTCATCCTGCGCCAGCAAAGTGAAATGGTAAGCGGCGTCGCGCCGCGACCCCGGCCGATCTTTGTGCGATCCGGGCGCGACATATGCCTCGCAACCAATAATCGGTTTGATTGCCGCCTTCGTCGCTTCCTGATAAAATTCGATCGCGCCAAAAAGATTCCCGTGATCGGTGATCGCCACAGCCGGCATCTTGAATTCCGCCGCTTTCTTCATCAGCTCCTTCATCCGCACCGCGCCATCGAGCAGCGAATACTCTGTATGTAGATGCAGATGAACAAAGGAGTCGCGGGGCATGCGGAGTCAGTATAAATGCGAGATGAGGACGGGCAAGAAAGCCAAATCGTTGCATCGTTAAATCGTTGCATCGACCATCCGATTCGCGATTCACGGATTACGAATCACGAACCCGAAAAACGATGCTTGCATTCGCGCTTTGACATTGCTATGAGAGCGCGTGCCGCGCTGGGCTTTCGATTGAAAAGTTTGGTGCGCCAGCGAATTTACATCGACATGAAAAAACTGGAAGCGATCATCAAGCCGTTCAAGCTCGAAGAAGTGAAAGAGGCGCTGGCCGAGCTCGGGATCGAGGGTATGACCGTGACGGAAGTAAAAGGATTCGGCCGGCAGAAAGGCCACACCGAGATTTATCGGGGGAGCGAGTATACGGTGGATTTTTTGCCAAAGGTCAAAGTGGAAGTGGTTCTCGCGGACGACATGGTGGAGAAAGCGGTCGGCGTGGTCGTGGCCGCGGCCAAGACCGGAAAGATTGGTGACGGAAAAGTTTTTGTGCTTTCGGTGGAACACGCGGTGCGCATCCGCACGGAAGAGATCGGCGAGAAAGCGGTCTAGCGCCGGAACCTCGGCTGTTGAATCGTTGAGCGTTAAATCGTTAAAGCCGTTCATTGATTTAGCGCTTCGACCGTTTAACAATCTAACTTTTAACGCTTCAGCACTTCAACCCTTCAACGCACAACATGGCTAAAGAAAAAACCGCACCCGACGTCAGCAAGATGATTAAAGACCACGACGTAAAGCTCGTGGATTTCAAATTCTGTGATCTGCCAGGCACCTGGCAACATTTCACCACGACCCTTACCGAATACAACGAAGACATTTTCACCGAAGGCCTCGGCTTTGACGGCTCCAGCATCCGCGGCTGGAAGGTGATCAACGCGAGCGACATGCTCGTGATTCCCGATCCGACCACGGCGTGGATCGACATCTTCAACGCGGAACCGACGTTGAGTCTCATCTGCACGATTGCTGATCCGATCACGCGCGAGCCCTATGATCGTGACCCGCGCGGCATCGCCGAAAAAGCGGAAGCTTTCCTGAAGAGCACGGGGATTGCCGACACCGCGTTCTTCGGACCGGAAGCGGAGTTTTTTATTTTCGATGAGGTGCGCTTCAGTTATGCGGCCAATTCATCGTTCCATCTCGTCGATAGTGTGGAAGGACATTGGAACAGCGCGCGCGAAGAATTTCCAAATCTTGGCTACAAGATTCGACCGAAGGAAGGTTATTTTCCGGTCTCACCGATGGACACTTTGCAAGACATTCGCAACGAAATGTGTCTCGAGCTTGAGAAAGCTGGTGTCGCAATTGAAAAGCAGCATCACGAAGTCGCCACGGCCGGGCAGGCGGAGATAGACATCCGGTTCGCGCCGCTAAAAGTGATGGGCGATTCGATGCAGTATTACAAATACATTATTCGCAACGTCGCCAAGAAGCACAACAAATCCGTCACATTCATGCCGAAGCCGCTCTTTGCCGACAACGGAAGCGGCATGCACACGCACATGTCGCTCTGGAAAGATGGCAAACCACTTTTTGCCGGCAACGGTTACGGGGGCCTGAGCGAGGTGGCGCTCTTTTTCATCGGCGGAATTTTGCAGCACGCCCCTGCGCTCACGTGCATCACGAACCCGACGACCAACAGCTACAAACGGCTTGTGCCCGGATTCGAAGCGCCGGTCAACCTCGCCTACTCGGCGCGCAATCGCTCGGCCGCGATTCGCATTCCAACTTACTCGGCCAGTCCGAAAGCGAAGCGAATTGAATTTCGTACGCCGGATGCTTCGGCGAATCCGTACATCGCATTCTCCGCGCTCTTACTAGCCGGACTCGATGGAATCCAGAACCGTATCGATCCGGGCGATCCGCTCGACAAAAATCTTTACGAACTGCCGCCGGAAGAACTTGCGCAAATCGCCAGCGTTCCCGATTCGCTCCGCGGCGCGATTGAAGCGCTCCAAGCCGATCATTCCTTCCTGCTCAAGGGTGACGTCTTCAACGCCGACTTCATCGCCAACTGGCTCGACATGAAACAAAAAGAATACGACGCGCTGCGCCTCCGCCCGCATCCGTACGAGTTCGCGATGTACTACGACGTGTGAGCAGAGCAGGTTGTCCTACGCGGCGGAGCGTCTCTTCTGCTTCACAAGCGCGCCGGTGGAACGGACATTAGAGCGAGTGGAGCCGCGCTTCTGCTTAATCGATCGAGTGCGACTCAGACTCTCTTGAAGAACTTTCACAAGATCGACAACGTTGGTCGGTGCCGGCGCGGGCGCCGGTTTGCCCGGGATTTGTTTGTTTTTTGCCTTTTGCTCGATGATTTCCAGCAACGCCGTCCGGTATTCATCCTGATATTTCTCCGGTTCCCAGGGAACGGACATGCCCTCGATGAGTGCCTGCGCCATTTTCAGCTCCTTATCGCCGACGGCTGTAGTCGATCCGTTCTTCAAAATCTCCGCGCTAAGGATTTCACTCGCGAAGTGCATCAACTCGAGGATGAGGAACAGTCCATCGGGTTTTACCGCGGCCAGGTGCTCGCGATTGCTGATC
>DATMPQ010000143.1:0-18563 GCA_035567015.1 Chthoniobacterales bacterium
CGCGTTGACCGTAACGTTGCGCCCAATGGAAGATCACTTCGGCCACCGCATCTCGTATTTGCGCGTCTCGATCACCGACCGTTGCAATGAACGCTGCACCTACTGCATGCCGCAAGAATTGCAGGAATGGCTGCCGCGCGAAGAGATTCTCACTTTCGAAGAAACGTTGCGCCTCATTGGCATCGCGGCAGAGCTGGGTGTCTCGAAGATAAGAATCACAGAAGGCGAACCGCTCACCCGCCGCGGTGTCGTCGATCTCATCCGCCAGCTTCCGAAGATTCGCGGCCTTAACGACATTGGTCTTTCGACCAATGGGACGCTTCTTGCGCGCCCAGTTGAACCGAATTTAACGATGGCGGCGGCTTTACGAGCGGCCGGTGTGCGCTCGGTCAACATTTCACTCGATACGTTAGATCGAAATGTTTATTCCCAAATCACCGGACGAGATTTGCATGCGCAAGTCCTTGACGGGATCGAAGCGGCGGTCGCCGCGGAGTTCGAGCAGATCAAACTCAACGCCGTCTTGATGCGCGGCCGCAATGAAGATCAGTTAATTCCCCTCATCGAGTTTGCTGCGGGCCGCAATTTGATCCTGCGTTTTATCGAGATGATGCCTGTAAGCACGAGCGAGGTTCTCAATGAAAGAAATTTTGTGTCGATCTTTGAAGCGAAGCGCGCAATTGAAGCGCGTTTCGGAAGTTTGATTCCCGAGCCGCAGTTTCACACGAATGGTCCAGCGACGTATTATCAAATCCCCGGTCGCCAACAGCGCGTTGGTTTTATCGGTGCGATGACGAACCTGCACTTCTGCGAAAGCTGCAACAAGTTGCGTCTCACCTGCGATGGCAAATTGCGCCCGTGTCTTGGCAGTTATCTCGAATTCGACATCATGAAACCGCTGCGCGCGGGCGCGAGCGATGAGGAGCTCAAGAAGTTCTTTCTCGATGTGGTCGATCGAAAGCCTGAGCAACATGACTTTCGCAACAACTATCAACCGAACCGCAAGATGATCGCAATCGGTGGCTGAGTCGTGAAACGTTTGACTCACGTCGCCGGGGATGGCCGGGCCCAGATGGTGGATGTTTCGGCCAAGCCGCTGAGCGCGCGCACCGCGATCGCGACTGGACAAATTCGACTCCAACCGGAGACGGTCGATCTCATTTCGGAAAACAGAATTGCGAAGGGAGATGTTTTTGCCACGGCGCGGATCGCCGGAATTCAAGCGGCCAAACAAACTCCGCAGCTCATTCCACTTTGCCACACATTGCCGTTAAGCGACGTAAAGATCGACATCGTTACCTCGAATGACGGCGCGGAGGTAAAATGCACCGCCCGAACGGTTGCGCAGACTGGCGTGGAAATGGAAGCACTCACCGGCGTGTCCGTCGCCCTGCTCACCATCTACGACATGTGCAAAGCCGTCGATAAAGAGATGCGAATCTCAGACATTCGTCTTGTGGAAAAAACGAAGCAGCTGTAGCGGCGGTCTATGACCGTCGGACGAATTAATGCGACGCTCATAGAGCGCCGCTACAATAATTAGCGATGCAAATCCAAGTCGGAATTATCACCATCTCGGACCGCGCCAGCGCCGGAGAGTATGTCGATCTCGGCGGACCGGCGCTGAAGAAACTAGCTAATGAATACGGTTGGCAGGTGCTTGCCGAAGCGATTGTGCCGGACGATGGAGCTCGCATTCAAGAAACCGTCCGCTCATTTTCGCAGCAAGGCTGCGGTTTGATTTTGACGACCGGCGGGACGGGGATCGCGGAGCGCGATGTGACACCGGAAGCGATCCGGGCCATCATGCGGGTGGAGCTGCCTGGCTTCGGCGAAGTGATGCGCGTCGAATCGACTAAGATCACGCCGAACGCGATCTTATCGCGGAGTCTGGCTGCGATTGTCGATCAGGCCCTGGTTATCGCGCTTCCGGGAAAACCAAGCGGCGCGGTGGAATGTCTTGGCTTTGTCGCTGGCGCGATTCCACACGCGGTCGCACTGGCGCAACGCACACCAACTTCTTGTTGAAGCGGTAGAGACTGAATTGGTAGGGACGCCACCTTGCGGCGTCCGGTCGGCGCAGCGCGCCGACCCCACCATGTCTTCAATCGGGATAAATCAGGAGCCGCATCAATGCGCGGCCATAATCGGTGAGATGTGCGTTTTCGCCGTGTCCAGCGATTTCGCCGCGCGTCAACAGAAAATAGTCGATCGGACTTTTTTTCAAGTAAGTCAGCTCGGGTTGCGACACTTCCTTGCCGCTCGGCTCAATTCTTAAGGGCAAACCTGAGCGCGCGAAGGACACTTCCCACGAGACGCTTTTCTTGTTCGAAGTCTCCTTTACTATCCACGGGTAAAGTTTCGGCAATTCGAAGTAGCCCGATCTCGGTACAGCGATTTTATAAAAGGTTTCTTCCTCGGCGATGAACTCCGGAATCGTTAGGGATGGATTCTTACGCAGCGCGAGATAGAGGCGGGCGATATCGAGGCCGGCGAGGTTGATGCCGTTGTAAATGCCATTGTGGTTCGGATCGTTTTTGTGGAAGGCATCATACCACGATTCGAATTGATGACTGAGCATCAAGTTCAGTTCCAAATGCACGTGGGCACGGGCCTGATTTAAGCCCGCGCCAGTGTAACCCATTACCGCTACAGGTTCGCCGCGGCGCACCGCCTGACCGGGATGAACTGTGATTACACTCAGATGTGCGTATAAGCTGTAATAGCTTGAGCTATCCCAACGGTGTTCGATCACAATGTACTTCCCGTAGTTGGAATAACCCGGGACAAGGTTCGTGTGCACAACTTTGCCGTCGGCAATGGCCCGCACTTGGTCGAGCGGCTCGCCGCGCGCGTCGCGTTGCAGCGGCCGAATGTCGATCCCTTCGTGGAAGCGGGTGTAAACAATTCCTTCCGGCGTCTCAACGGGATCGCGCACGAAGCCGTATTGGCCGCCCTCCCACGGCGTCGATTTCACACCTTTGTAATCCCGCTCGATGACTTGGTAGAACGTGGGACCGTCGCCGCGAAAGAGCGCGTCGTTATCCGTCGGCAGAGCAAGATCGACAGTTTGGCTTTGCGCGAAGATGGAAGCGTTGGAGCATACGAGAAGCGCGAATGCGACAGGCCAGCGGCCTATGCTCCCCAGAATCGCATCGCGCCACGTTGGCATCTGCTCTACCGCCGTGGCCGGCCAATCAAGCGCCAATCTTTCTTCATCGCGTCGACGTCGGCCGCGGTGAGTCCGGAGGCGATGTAGATTCTCCCATCGGCCACGCGCTTGTCGATTTCGAGCTCGGTGATTGGCCGTCCGTTGATGAAGGCAAAAAGGAGACTACCGCGGCGCTCGATGCTTAAGGCGTCGAGGGCAATCCGGCCGTGGTCATCGAGTTGAAACAGCGCACCGTAGGTTCCATTCCCGGTCGAATAAGGATAAAACGCCACCACGTCCCGTTCCGAGACGCGCGGCATTCGTTCAATGGCGATGTCTTTTCCAGAGAATTGCGCTCGCACCGAGGCGGCGAAGACTGCGGTGTCGCGCGGGTTCGCTTCTACGTGCAGGCGGAACATGCAATGCCGATCTTTTGCGACGCCTCTGGGCAGCGCCAGAAGCAGCACAAGCGCCAGCAGGCAGAGCGTTTTCATGGCCGATTGATAAAGGGTTTGACAGGATTTGCAACGTTTGCTGTTTACCCGCTCATGAGACGATGCATTGCTTCCCTCGTTTTGTTGTTCACGGTTGCGGTGGGTGTGTTTGGACAAGAGGCCACACCCACCTCGACGACGCAAAAGCGAGGCTGGCTCGGCCGAATCGTCCATCCATTTTCTTCGACCTCCAATCCCCAGTACAAAGACCCGAGACTGCTCGGTCTCGCGCTCGAACTGCTGGTCACGCCGCAGACGGTCAAGCTTTCTGAAACCCGCCAGCTGGCCATCAAATTGACGTTGACCAATCAATCCAAGCGTCCCACCGCGCTCGATTTTCCGACCAACCAGCGCATCGAAGTTTATTTGATGAACACCGCAGAGACAGTCCTCACGAAGTGGTCCGATAATCATGCGATCACCGAGAAACCCGGGACGGTCCTGATCAATCCGGAGGAGCACATCGAATACAACGAAACGATCACGACGCGCGATCTTACGCCCAACAGAGTTTTCATCGTCGAGGTTTTCTTTCCCCAATACCCAGAGCTGCGCATCCGGCAAAAATTTCTGACCGCACCGTGAGGAGCGGGGTGGATCGACCGCTCCGTCGGGCGATGTTAGATATTGCGGCTTTGCCGCCTAAATTAGCATCGAGCAAGGGACTGCTCGATCCACCATGCTCTTCGCCGATTACCATACGCATCCGCAGGGACATCGCGTGCAACCTTACACCCAGGCGCTGCTTCAGCCGTGGGCGGATTGCGCGCGCAAAATGGGATTGAATGACATTGCCTTTACCGATCACGATCGCTATCACGGCGGAATCGATTTCGGTGAGATCGATCGATTGCGTGACAAAAATGTCGATCTAAGAATCCGTGCCGGCATCGAGCTCGACAATGATCCAACGCGTTCGGCAGCTGGACGACAATGGATCGAAAAACATTGGAACAAACTCGATTTCGTTTTGGGTTCCGTGCATTTCCTTGAGCGCAACGACCAGATGTTCGACAGCGTCCCGGCAGGAGCATCGCAATTCGATGGACACGACATTGATGCGGTTTACGCCGATTACTTCCGTCGTGTCCGCGAGATTGCCGCCACCGGTCTGGTCGATTGCCTCGCGCATCTCGATTTAATCAAAATCCACGGGCATCGACCAAAGACTGACATTGCGATGCTGGCCGGCGAAACTCTCGATTTCATCAAATCGCACGATCTCGCGATTGAGCTTTCGACCGCAGGTTGGCGCAAACCAGTGAACGAGCTTTATCCGAGCGACGAAATCATTCGGCTTGCGATGCGAAAGGGAATTGCGTTCACAACTGCGTCCGACGCGCACTCACACGTGCAACTCGCCGAAAATTTCGAGCGGCTGGCCGAGAAGATGAATTCATTAGGCATCCGTGAAGTGTGCGTTTATGAAAAACACAAACGCCAGAGCGTAATGACGAAGCACGAATGACGAATGACGAAGGAAATCCGAATGTTCAAATGACGAATGAACTACCGATTGGGTTTATCATTCGGATTTTCATCATTCGACATTCGTCATTTTCAGAGTCCTGGTACTCCTAGGCCGCCGGTGATCTTCGTCATCTCAGATTGCGCCAGCGCTCTTCCTTGTTCGATTGCTTGCTTTACGCCGCTCAAGACAACTTCCTCGAGGAATTCCACGTCGTCTGGATCGACAATTTCCTTGTCGATCTTGATCGAGAGCACCTCGCCGGCACCGTTCGCGATCACGGTGACCTTGCCGCCGCCCGCGCTCACTTCAACGGTTTTTTCCTCGAGCTCCGCTTGTGTTTGGGCCATTTGCGCCTGCATCTTCTGCGCCTGTTTCATCAATTTGTTCAGGTTCATAATTTCAATCTTGATTTAACTTTTTACCCTCACTGGCGCTTCGCGTCCGCCTCTCCCTTAGGGAGAGGATTGAGGTGAGGGTTACGTCTTGATTTCGCCTTTGAACATTTCGAGCGCTTCCTGGATAAGCGGATCATCTTTGAACGATTCCCTCGTCTTCATCGGCTCTAAATCTGCGGCGTGGCGCAGTTCCATTCCCTCTTTCGCCACAAACTTCACCGACCAGTCGCGGCCGCTCGTTTCTTTCAACAGCGCCTCGAGTTGCCGTCGATTGTTTGGGCTTGCGATCGCCTCGACAGCTGATTTTTCATCGGGGGGATGTCCGAGCAAGAAGTTGCGACCCTCGATTCCAATTGGAGCCACAGATTCAGTCAGAGTGCGCAAGAATCCTTTTTGCGGAATCTTCGACAGAATCTTTTGCCAAAGTTCACTCGCGTCAGGCTTAGTTTCTGCAACCCGGGGCGCGCTCTTATTGCTGTAGCCGGGGGCGCTGGCCCCAGCCATCTCCGCGCGTGATTCCTTAGTGCCGCGGTCAGCGCCCGCGGCTACAGCTTTGCCATCGCGAAGCGCGCCTAGTTTCTCGATCACTTCATTCAAGGTGATCTGACTCAAACTCTGGATCGCTTTGATGAGCGCGACTTCGAAGTGGAGCTTTTTATTCGGCGCCCATTTCATGCGGGTTTCGGCTTCGGCGAATTGATCGATTAATTCCAGCAAGCGATCGGTCTCGAGCAGTTTCGCCTGTGCCGCGAGCGACTTTTGCAAATCAAGATCGACATCTTCATTCAGCGCGTCGGGCTTCACTTTGAAAACGAGCAGGTCGCGCAGATAGGCGATCAGGTCGGACATGAGTTTCATCATGTCTTTGCCGGCTTCGGATTGTTCCTGAAGTAATTGCACGGCATCGGCCGTTGCGCCGCGCAAAATCTTTTCCGTGAAACTGGCAACGGTTTGCTGACTGGTGAATCCGAAAACATTGAGCACATCGGCTTCGGAAATTTTCTCGCCGCAAAAGGCCACGAGCTGATCGAGCATCGATTCGGCGTCGCGCAATCCGCCTTCGGCGCCGCGGGCGATTGCGTGCGCGGTCGCGGGCTCGAGCGTGATTTTCTCCTTCCCGGCGATGAATTGCAGATGTTGCGCAATCAAGTTCGCAGGGATGCGGTGCAGATCGAAGCGCTGGCAGCGGCTCAAGATTGTCGGCAAAACTTTTTGCGGCTCGGTCGTTGCGAAAATGAATTTCACGTGCGGCGGCGGCTCTTCGAGTGTTTTGAGAAGCGCGTTGAACGCGGCGGACGAAAGCATGTGCACTTCGTCGATGAGATAGATTTTGTAGCGACCTTTTGCCGGGGCGTAGCGAACGTTCTCGCGCAACTGGCGCACGTCCTCGACGCTATTGTTGCTGGCGCCGTCGATCTCGATGACGTCGAGGCTGTTGCCGCCGGCGATCTCGCGGCAGTTATCGCACACGCCGCAGGGCGTGACGGTGGGACCGTTCACGCAATTGAGCGCCTTCGCCAAAATGCGCGCGGTCGATGTTTTGCCAATGCCACGCGGACCGACGAAAAGATAGGCATGGGCGAGCCGGTTTTGCGCGACCGCATTCTTGAGCGTCTGCGAGACATGCTTCTGCCCGATCAGATCGTCAAAAGTTTGCGGCCGATATTTTCGCGCGAAAACCTCATAGCTCACGCGCTTAATCTAACGCGGCGCGGCGCAAAGGAAAAACAGAAAAGTCCCGCCTTTGGATGCTTAGACAGAGACGGCGGCGCGGCTCACTCGCTTTTTATCTCGAATTTTTCGGAATAAATCATTTTTCCTCTCTGCCAGATTTCGACGCGGTACTGACCGGGCGGGAATCCAGCGCTGGGTTTAGTCAAGGAAAACTGGCTGGACTGCTTGTTTGGGTCTGATTTTGCCGTGGCGATGACGTGATTTTTTTCCACGCCGGCCACCTCTTCGGCGATCCAGCGAACACCCAGAGGATCGTTACTCACCGCTGTCAACTGCCATTCGAAAATCAGTTGATCGGGATGCGCTGGAAATGGCGGGTTGAGTTTGTTGCCGGCACTCTGGGCAAAAAGGGAATGCGCCGCGAGCGGCCCGATTGCGACCGGCGGAGGCGGCTCGGGTTGAATGCCCAGCTTTTCTTCGAGGGCCTTCAACGCTACAAGAATTACGTCGGGCGGCTCCGCCACCGTGCCGGGCGCAGGCCTATATCGTGTCAATGCTTCGTTGTAAGCTACATACGCTTCCTTTGGCTTGTCTTGAGCTTCCAGGCTTTTTGCCAGGAGCAGGTATGGTTCAGTCGAATTCGGCATTCCCGAAATGGCGCCACGGGCACGTTGCTCAGCTTCCGCCCAATGCTTGGCGGCGAATTCTATATATCCTTGAGAAAGCTCGCGGCGGGCAGGCGCGCTCTTTTGTTCATCGGGGGGCAGTGCGTCCACTGCGACAACAGGAAGCATGATGCTCCTTGAAAGGATGTCACCCGCGCCGGATTCGCCTGACGGAATCGCCGCGAAAATCCGGCTCGTCCCCGGGGCCCATTTCGCGGTCTGCGCTCCATCAACGGCAAACGTGGCCACGTAGATCGCGTCGGGCTTCAGTTCGATCTTTGGATCCTGGAATTCATGGCCACCGGATGAATCCACACGTTGGACCGTTCCCACAGCATAACTCTTAGCCGGGAGCGGCACGAGCTTGCCCTTTTCGTCAAGGATCAGAAAATGAATCTGATTTGTCCATGGGCAGTTCGTCGCGCCAAAATCAGCCTGAGCTTTGCCCGAAGGCACCGGTGCATCCCACGTCCCGCTGCTTGCTTTCGAAGCCATGCCGCGCAACGACAGCTCGAACGTGATGGCCTCGCCGGGGATGATTTGTCCTTGTTCCCTCGCCAAGCGCAGACCGAGCGCAACGCCGGCGCGCTTCTGAGATTCGCGCGCCGCTTTCTCGACCTCGTCGTCCGGCGGCGCTGCCGGAGTGTCTGTGGGAGCGCTCACATCTTGGCCGCGCACCGCCTTGGGAGTCGGCGCTTTGTCATTGACTCGTATCTGAGCCAGACAATTGCCCCGATCCGCGTTTCCGCATTGCCAGCCGTGAGTGCCCACCTGGTTGTAGGCATTGCCGATGGGCGAGGTGCAAAAAGTGAGGCCGGGCTTTTCCAGCCCCGTTGGATCGTAGGGTTGGGGAGTCGTGCTATTTCGGGGCTTGTGTTGGTAAAATCGCCAGTGCACGTATTTCATTGCGCAGGTCACATCGCCGCTGTTTTGGCCCCCCTCGAGAGCGATGAAGTTTTGGTCGATGTTCGTGTCTCCGTGATGATCAATACCAACGCCGTGTCCGAGTTCATGGATCGTAGTGTGTTTGAGCTGGTCAGCCAATAGCGGGAACCGGCCAGCCATGTCCCGGCACTGGTCCACATCGATCGTGACCGTGGAAACATATTTGGGCGGGCCATAGCCCCGGGTCTGGCCCAAGGTCCCTTTAGGCAAAGTGTCTTCCAGCAAATTGAGAGCATGTTGCAGTTTTTTCGGCGGCTGGTCGCTGTTGAAATTTACCACCCGGTCGGATGCGCGCACAAAACCATCATCGTCATCGCCGAGCCAATGCACGTTGAGATGGCTGGCGTTGGCGAACGCCAGCAGATAAGCCGCGAGTTCCTCCGACCAACCGTCAGTAAAAACAAACAGGTCTTTTTTTTGCGGATCGAGACGGAAGTGCTCAAAACCTCCCGCTCCGGGCGCGAAGCCGGCTTTGCAGACAAAGCCGCGGTATTCTTCGAAGACGCTCAAGCCGTCGCCCTGAAATTTCTTTTCATTCGGTGGATCGTTGTCATCATCCGCATCCGGCGATCCTGCCGGATATCGTGTCGAAAGCCCCGTTGGCGTCGCGGCATCGGCAATGCGATGCTGGTCGTTCTTGTTCTTTGCGTATGGAATTCGGACAAACGTTTCTCCGGTCTCCTTGTAAGTCGCGCCGACGGCCTGGCCTTCAACGAAGGCCATCGCCGCCACGCGGCCGGACGCGCCGTAATCAAGGCAATTCACAATAAAACCAGTGCCAGTGACCGGCTTACTGGTTTCCAGCACCTGCCAGTGCTTGTCCACGGGCTTGAACGACGGATCGGTCTTGCCATATTTTCGAAAATCGAAGATCAGATCGTACTCGTCGCGTTTAATCTTGTTCTCCCATTGCGCCTGAATCTTCGGTGGCATCTCGGCGTTGCAGCAAACGCCCGGCAGACTCGAGGTCTTGTAGAGCCAAATCTTCCACTGCACGGGCAGGTCCGGCGGACTGACGAGACGCACTTCAAAGGCAATCGCCCCGGTCATGGTGGGCACCCAGTCCTTGAAGTTGAAGCCTTCGGCCGGCTTGATCTCTGCTTCGAATTCCTGATCCGTGCGTGTGATGACGATCTCCTCGAAATGATCCGGCGAACCGTTTTCCGGCGTGCGTTTGCGGTAGGAGAGGAAGCCTGTCTTGTAGGGCACGCGGCAGCCGCCGGACACGCCAGCGGAAATAGTTTGCGTCCTCCATTTGTCGGATACAACAAGTTCGAGAGGATTCTTGTGCACCAGATCGTGGTAAGCTATTTCCATCTTTGGTGAAATTCCGCCGGGTTCGTCCGCGTCGATGTCGAAGCTCACCACGGGCTTCTTCGTTTCGGCATCCACCCCATGGCTCACGTGGGTGTGTCGAAACGGGCCTTGGGCCGATTGATCCGGGCCACAAGCCGGTTTGTTGCCATAGGCGTCCGTGTAGTGCAGGCCGGAGATTTTCACACTCCACGATCCGTCCTGGATTACGGCGCGCGATTTGCCGGTGCTCTTGTTGACCTCTTCAGTGACATGCGCTTCACCTCTCGCGTTGCCCTCGGATTTGACCGGCTTATCGATCCAATATCGATCATCGCTAATGCGTTTGCTCCTGTATTGAAAATGCCACCGCGCGGTCACGGTGAAGCCGTCACTGGTCTGCGAGCCGATGCGCGGCAGCTCGGCCTGCGCGACACCGGCAGCGCAGCAGGTTGCCGCGAGGCACACGCGCAACGCAACACGACCCCAAGCTGAATCAGTGCGAGACATAATCGGTTTTGCTGCACCAGGCGGAGCGCAGCGCGACAGTTTCATCAGGCTCTTTGGCGCTGTAGAACAAACGCGCGCCGTCCGGCTGGAAGAGCAGCGTGGGCGGCGAGTGCATCCAGTGTGATTCGAGCAAAAACTCCGGCGGCCCCTGCGCCGCCCAGCTCCGGGCGTTGCGCGAGATTTTCGTCACCACGAAGTGCTGCTGTTTTTTCTCATCAAAGGCCACGTAAGTGAGGATGTAATAGTCACCCGACGGATAAACCCGCGCGCAGCAGATCTCGCGTGAGTCCAGTTCCTTCGCCGGCTGCTGATTCGGCATGGACCAGGTTTCGCCGTCGCGCGAAACCGAATGAAACAGCGCGCGATCCTGCTCGCCCACGAGTCCGATCCACCAGAGATGCAGGGCCGTCTCTTCGGCGTAGAGCGAGGGGCGGATCGGAAAATAGTCCGCCGATCCGCGGGGCGGCTTTGCACCTCGCACCGGGTCCCAAGTCAATCCGTCTTCGGAGCTCGCGACCCGAAACCAACCCGGCACGGGATCGAATCGCTCGGACTGCTTTTCCCGACGAAACGGATCGTCGCTGGCTAGATAAACCAGCCAGAATTTATCTTTCCAGTGCGCCACACTGGGCGACGACCATGTCTCGACCTCCTTTAACGCCGGTGAAAAAAGCGGATTCTGAGTGTGCTTTGTCCAAGTCACACCGTTCTCGCTGACGGCAATGCCTCCTCCTCGCTGAAGTCCGTCGTGATCAAAGCGGACGCCCTCGTAAAACATCCACCATTTGCCAGCTGCCTTCAGAATCGTCGGGCTGGCGATGGCCCAGTCGTCCCACTCGCCGACCATTCCCGGCGCGAGCGCTGGTTGCGTATCGATCTTCCACGGTGACGACTCAGCTGCGCTGAGAATCATCGCTGGCCAAAGCACCGCCAGCGCGAAAGCTTTCATCGACAATTATCCGGGCGTGCTTTCGGCCCCGGCGAACGGATCTGCGGGAGGTTTTGTTGCCGAAGGCTTCGGACTCTCCGCGGGCTTTTCAGTCTCGGTTGCCTTCTCGGTCTCGCTGGGTTTTTCGCTTTCCGCTGGTTTTTCCCCTTCCGCGGCCGTCGTGGGCGATCCGCTCTCCGTTGTCACTTGCAGGGCCAGTCGCCCCGGCGTTGGCTGAAACTCCTTCGGGGAAATTTTGCCCCCGGAATTGATGGCGCTGATACTTAGGTAGGCATTGCCACTCGTGGTCGCGGGCCACGTCACCGACAGACTCTGCGGGTCGGGCGGATTCCTTTCGACATCAATCTTTTTCTGGCCGACCTGCACCTGGTCATCGTCGTAAAGCGTGAGTGTATACGTCGCTTTGATCTGCCATGATGAAAAATTGTCGCGTGCGCCATACCACGGCTTCTGGGCAGCCGCGGAAATCTGCACGACGTCGCCTTTCTTTGCCGAAATTTTGAAAAACGCTGTCTCGCCAATTTTTAGGTCCGTCGTCGTCAATGTCGGTGGCGTGAGCTCCGTCGCTCCTTTAAATCCAGTTCCGCCCGCCTTTTCTGAGCGCGTGATCGCGGCCGACGGTTCTCCTGTTCCCGTGCTTTCGCCTTCGATCTTGATTTTTAATGTGTAAGCCGAGGGTTTCGGAATTGTGCCTTCGGGAGAAACTGGAACCGGATCGCCTTTATCGTCGTGATTATCCGACGCGGCGATGGCAATATAAGCCAGCCCGTCGGCAGCGGCCGGCCAGGTGGCGCGAAACGTTGCCGGGTCCGCCGGGTTGCCGACAACATCGACCTTCTCGCGGGCGACCACGGCGAGATTGCCGTCATAAAAGGTAAGACTAAACGTCTCGTTGCCAGGAACCATGTTAAATTGGTTTCTGGCCTCATAAGGCGTTTTCTGGACAATACCGATCGCGCGTAATTCCTGACCTTTGCGCAGCGACACCTGGTAAAACTTCGCTTCCTTCATCGCCAACTCGCCCTTGTAATCCCCTGGCTTCACGACCGGTGCGTCGCCGAAAAAGACTCCCGGTTTTACGGCTTCGCCGCCAGCTTCGTATTCTTTCGTTTCCCGCTGTTTGGGTGTCGGTGCGACTTTTTCGGTGACAACTTTTTGCAGTGCGCCGGCAAGCTCGCTTGCGTTCTCAACGGTCAAGAGTTTCCCATGGCCTTTTGCGGCAATGTCCGCGAGCTGTGCCTTTTCCTGCGGTTCAATTCCGAAGCCGATTACATTAATCCCGAATTTCACTCCGAACTCGGCCGCGAGTTTTGCCGCCACTCCAGCGGGATCGCCGTGACAAGTTTCTGCGCCGTCGGTCACGAGCACGATTGCCGGTCCGCCTTTGCTCTTCCCCAATTCTTTCCCGGCGAGCTCGAGTGAAGCTGCAATTGGGGTCATGCCTGTCGCGTTGTACTTGTCGATCTTTGCTTTAATACTTGCCTTGTCGAGCGGACTGAGCGGTTGCACCACATCGATATCTTCGCAGCCGCGCTTTTTGTTTGTTCCGTAAACAATCAGCCCGACATTCAAGTCGTTAGGCAATTTGCCGACCAAATCGCCCATGCATTTTTTCGCGGACGCAACTTTTGCCGCGCCATCCTTCATTTTCGCATTCATGCTCCCGGAATAATCGACGATCAGCATAAGATCAGTGATCTCCGATGCGGGATTGCCAGTCGCTGGGACCGAACTGGACGACTGCATCGCTGCGATGATCGCATCGCTCGCGCCGGCTTTCTTTAGTCGTGCTATGTCCTCCGTGCCGAGCACGAACGCGGTGCCAGAGCTTTTCACTTTGTCGATGATGGTTTGCTCAGGAATCTTCAGCTCGAGGAGCTTGACCACGTCCTGTTGAGTCAAGACCTCGGCGGCGTGCAGCAGCGAGCTGCAGATTGCAAAAGTCAGAAGCGTTACGAGAAATGACGAGTGTTTTTTCATATTGACCTAATTAAGAAACTGCGGCTGAATCGCGCAGATACACAGCGTGAAATCGTACAACCAGTAGCATATGGGCATGTTAGAAATTCGGCACGCCGAATGTCAAGCGGACTAACAGGGTCACAAATGCGGTCTGTGAGCGGGGCGCGAGGGATCAAACTCTGAGCTGTTTTGCCGCTGCTCAGCGAGCCAGCAAACACCACAACTTGTTGGATTTGATTTAGTGTTTGGCGTTGAACGTTCCTCCTTCGGCCGCCGCGGCGACCTACAGCGAGACGAGCGAGCGCTTGCCACGCCGAAGCTTTCAGCGTAGGCGGGTTGAACGTTTTCTGAATGCCCCGAAGATCGACATTTTCAACCTTTCTCGTAATCGTGCTCCTGCTCGTAATCGATGCTGCTGCGCGCGAGCCGCAAAAATCTCCACCGGAAAGATCGACAATTGAAAACAAGGTTGTTCGCGCGCGCGATCTCGGTATTCCGTTTGATGGCACGCCAGGGAAGTTCAACGCGATCACCGACGTTGCCGGCGTGGAAGTCGGTTATACGACACTGATCAATGGCGATGGCAAACTCATCGTTGGCCAGGGCCCGGTGCGCACGGGCGTGACCGCGATCTTGCCGCGTGGACACGCCGCTGCGAACGATCCGGTTTATGCCGGTGTCTTTTCACTCAATGGGAATGGCGAGATGACCGGCACGGCGTGGGTCGAAGAAGGTGGATTTCTCGAAGGGCCAATCGTTCTTACAAACACGCATAGCGTGGGCGTGGCGCGCGACGCCGTGATCGCATGGCGGAACGCGCATGGAGGCGCCGACGCGCAAGGATTTTCATGGAGTTTGCCGGTTGTGGCGGAGACGTGGGACGGCTGGCTCAATGATGTAAACGGCTTTCATGTGAAACCGGAGGACGTCTTTCACGCTCTCGATACCGCGCTTGGCGGCGCGATCGAAGAGGGGAGCATCGGCGGTGGGACAGGCATGATCTGTTACGAGTTCAAAGGCGGGAACGGTACCGCCTCGCGCAAGATCGATATGAAAGATGACAAGGAAGCTCATCGCAGTTTTACGGTTGGCGTGTTCGTGCAAGCAAATTTCGGCCGCCGTCTTCAGCTCATTATCGCGGGCGTACCGTTCGGCCAAGAAATTCCGGGCGAAGTTTACAAGAAAGAGGCCGGGTCGTGCATCGCTGTCGTGGCGACGGATGCACCGCTTCTGCCGCATCAATTGAAACGACTCGCCCGCCGCGTGTCGCTCGGGCTCGCGCGCACCGGTGCCATTTCCGGTAATGGCTCGGGCGATTTGTTCATCGCGTTTTCAACGGCGAACTCGGGCGCGGCAAATCTCGATCAGATCACGCGTTCGGTTGAGACCGTGCCTAACGACCGGATGGACCCGATCTTCGCCGGTGTCGTTGAAGCTACCGAAGAAGCAGTTGTCAACGCGCTCATCGACAATCGAAGTATGACCGGCCGAGACAATCATCACGTCGACGCACTGCCGCACGATCGCGTTCGCAAGTTGTTGAAGCAATATCATCGCCTTCGCTAACGGCGACCAAGTTGTCGATCCACGCATTTTAGGTGATTAGTTGCGCGGTGAGATTTTCGAAATTCCTGCTCTGCCACGCGTTGTGCGCGGCGAGCATCTGGCCAGGATCTGTGCTCTACGCTGGCTCTCCCGCTGCAGACGCAAGCAGTCCAAGTCCGCAGTCTTTTGTGGTTGATCGCAATTCGCTCCCGCCATCTCTGCGAGAGATTAATCTCAAACATTTATCGTCGGGCGCTCTGACGCTCTTGAACAAAAATAATAATCTGGTTCGGCCGTCCCCAGCGTGGTCCACGCAAGGTCCGAACGGAACGTCGCGGCAAGGCGAGGCCGCAACTGTCGCTCTCGATCCGCGAGTGGGCGCGAATATTCGGCTGGGCAATGATCCGCCCGCGCTCCCGCCCAACATGCGCGCGCAAGCCGAGCCGCACATCGCGCGTTCAGTTGCGAATGCCGATTCGCTCGTGGCGATATTTCAGGAAGGCCGATTCACGACCAGCGGCGCGGTGGACTGCGGCTATTCGATCAGCCACGATGGCGGACTGACTTGGACGCGGGCGTTGATTCCGAATCTAACCACGGCGTCCGGCGGTCCGTACCCGCGTGCGACCGATCCGGTCGCGGGGATCAATTTGAACGGAGATATTTGTCTCTGTACGCTCGTCGCGACCGATCCTAATTTTGTCAATGGGGCAGTGGTCGTGAGCCGTTCCAGTGATGGTGGCGCCACTTTTGGCTTACCGACGATCGCTTACCAACCCCCGAACAACAGCGTTTTTCCAGATAAGGATTGGATGGCGATCAATACGTTTCCCGGCACTGCCAGCGCTGGCCGGATCGTGGTGACGTTCACGTTGTTTAGTAATGTCAATTCTGAAGGAGCGCCGATTTATCGCGCGTATAGCACGAATGGCGGCGCGACATGGAGCTCCATTGCAAACGTAAATGTGTCGGACGCGAATCTACAGGGGTCGCAGCCGGTATTTTTGCCGAATGGCAATCTCGTGATCGTGTATTGGAATTTCGGCTCAAGCGGTAGCCCGGGCGAGCGATTGGAAGCGGTCATTTCGAGCGATGGCGGCGTGACTTTCGGCCCGCCCAAACGGATTGCCTTTGCTACCGAATACAACGAACCGAACATTCGCACCGGCAGTTTCCTGCCCTCCGCAGTGAGTGATCTCACGCACGGGAATTTGTTCGTGGTTTATCAGGCGCTTTCGTCTGGCAACCCGAGGATCTTGTTCACGAAATCTACCAACGGTGGCAACAATTGGAGCGCCCCCATTGCAATTAGCGACAATCCGGCTGGCTCCGGCGTGTTCAATGCCGCGATCAATGTTTCGCCCGACGGTCAAACGGTGACGGCGGTCTTTTACGATCATCGTAGTAATCCCGGGTCCGCTACGCTGGTCGATCTTTATCTGGCGCAATCTTTCGACGGTGGTGCAACATGGCAGCCGAACATCAGGCTCACTTCCGTCTCAACCGACGCCAGTCTGGCGCCGCTCACATCTGCGGGTTACATGCTGGGAGATTATCAAGGAGTTGCTCAACCGACGAATGCGAATGTGCCAGCGGTCCCGGTTTGGATCGACACGCGCGGGGGAAATCCTGATCCGTTCGTCGCGCGCGTTGGCATTGCGCCGCAAGTTAACTTCACTAGTTGGGAGGCCGCCCGTTTGTCTTTGCATCAAATCAACAACCCCGCGCTCGGTGGCCAAAGCGGCGATGCCGATGGCGATGGCGAAGACAATCTCTCGGAGTTCAAATCGGGCACCGATCCAAATAATCCGCACTCTGTTGTTCGTACCGGGAAGCAATTGAACATCTCAACCCGGCTGCTCGTGCAAACGGGGGACAACGTCGGCATCGGCGGTTTTATCATCAACGGCACTGACCCGAAGAAAGTTATACTACGGGCCATTGGCCCATCGCTCACCGCGCGTGGAGTTCCGGGCGCGTTGCGGGATCCGACGTTGGAACTGCACGATCACACGAACGCAACGATTGCGTTCAACGATAACTGGAAAGATTCTCAGCAATCGGCCATTCAGGCGACCGGTCTCGCGCCGAGTGACGATCGCGAATCGGCCATCGTGCAGACTTTGGCGCCTGGCGCTTACACGGCCATCGTGCGCGGCAGCGGCAACACTTCCGGAATTGGGTTGATCGAAGCCTACGATCTCGATCCAAGTGCAAACTCCAAGCTGGCCAACATCAGCACCCGCGGCTTTGTCAGGACCGGTGACGACGTCATGATCGGCGGTTTCATTGTTGGTGGCGGACTCGGGGTGAACGGCGCGGGCAGTGAGGAAGTTGTGGTGCGCGGAATCGGGCCGTCGCTAACGCGAGCGGGCGTTCCAAACGCGCTCCAGGATCCGGTGCTCGAGCTGCACGATGGCAACGGCGCCCTCATCGCGTCGAACGATAATTGGAAAGCCACGCAGCAATCGGAAATTCAAGCCACCGGCCTCGCGCCCCGCGACGATCGCGAATCAGCCATTCTCGCCACACTTGTGCAAGGCAACTACACCGTCATTCTCCGCGGGAAAAATAACACAACCGGTGTTGGCCTGGTTGAAGTTTACAAAGTGCAATAGCACCCATCCCGTCCAGCGTTCAAGGTGGAACGCGTTGTCCTCAACGCGTTGCTAACTCGGTGAAATTATAGGGCGGGCGCATCGCCTGCCATTCATTCGGTTGGCAAGCGGAGCGCTTACCCTACAACTACAACTTCTCACTTCCGTTTACCCGCACTTACCCAGCTTCGATGTTAAGAGTCTGACGCGCTTCGCTTCTGGTGCTTTTCCAAACGATCAGCGCCACGCCCAACAAAACGAACGCCGCGCCGAGCAATGCCCATCGGGAAAGCGTTTCCCCGGCCACAAACCATCCGAGCAGCACCGCCAGTGGCGGCGTGATCAGCGAGATCGTGAGCAGATTTGTGACCGCGATTCGCTGCATCAACCAATAGAACAAAAGAAATGCCAGCACCGACCCAAATAACGCGAGATAAAGCAAACAGCCCACCGCAATCTTGCTCCAGTGAAAGTGAACGGGATTCCCTTCGCTCCAAAGACTAACGAGGATGAGCGGTCCGAGCGCGAAAATCATCTGCCACGCCGCCATCACCGCAGGCGCAAACTGCGTCGCGCGTGTTTTGACCGCCACGCTTGCGTAAGCCGCGCTCGCCGCGCCCGCCACGATTGCGACGCCGCCCCAGAACGCCATGATGCCTTGGAAATCGAGCAGCTTCGTGCAAATGATTGCCACGCCGCCGAGCGCGAGGATCGCGCCGAGCACTCTTTCCCATTTCAGCGGTTCGCTGGGGAGAAGGAAGTGCGCGAAGACAAGGCCGAACATCGGGATGGTCGCCTGCAAAATCGCGGCCAGCCCCGATGAAACGTGCTGTTCACCCCAAAACAGTAATCCGTAATTGATCGCGAAGGTGAGGATACCAGTGAACGCCAGGAATGAGTAATCCGCGAGAT
>DATMPQ010000144.1:0-4554 GCA_035567015.1 Chthoniobacterales bacterium
GCCTCCGTGCTTGTCGTCCACCTTGAGGATGTAATAATTATCGCCGAACTCGACGATGCGGCTGATTCTTCCCACTGGCAGGTTGAAGGCCACCTTTTCGAGCGGAGCGGCGAGTGTCTTGCGTTCGATCCAGCCCCAATCGCCGCCGAGCTCGCGTGTGCTGTCCTCCGAATAAATCTGCGCCATGCGATCGAACTCCGCGCCGCCAGCCAGCTTGCCGAGAACTTCTTCGGCCATCGCTTTCTGGGCTGCAGAATTACCAGTATCGGCATGGCCGGGAATCATAATCATGCGCAGCTTGATCTGTTCTTTGGCCGTAAATTCTTCCCGGTGATCTTTGTAATACTGTTCAATTTTGACGGGAGAAATAATCAAGTTCCGCTTGACGTTCTTGCCTCGCATCGCCTGCACAATCATTCGCTCGGTCTCCTGCTTCTTGAATTCGCCCAGCGTATAGTTTTGCGCCTCCAGCGTTTTGATAAACGTATTACGGTCGCCTCCGAATGACTCCTGGATGATCTCGTGCACCCGTTCGTCCACAAAATGATCTGGAATTTGATAACTCTCCTTTTTGAACGCCTGAATAATCAGTTGTCGATCGATCAGGTCATTTAGCGCCGCTTGCCGGGCTTCCTTGATCTTGGTCAGCAGCTCTTCACCAGTCGCCTGCGAACGGAGCAACTTTTCTCGTGGCGCAGATAACATGCGCACTTGTGAGTAGGTGATCACCTCCCCATTCACAATTGCGGCAATCCCATCAACCACTTGCGGCTCGACCGACTCCGCGGCGAAGGCGGCGCGGCAAAGTGGCGAGAGAGCGAAGCCCGAAACCGCCAGCAACGCGATAACAAACGGACGCATCATAAACCTCATAGTTTCTTGATCAGTTCCACGATTTCCCCAAGAAGTTGTTCGATTTTACTCGCAACTAAACGAGGGAATTTGCCACCGACAAGGATAAAATCCCCGCGCCGTGTTAGCATTAATTTGCGCTCGCGCACCTCTACGCGGCTGATGTTGGCCTCGGCTGCGGCGAGCTTGATCTCGGTGAGAAGGAACAAATTGTCAACCGCGGGTGGGAACGGGCCGAAGCGGTCGCGCCAATCGCGCCCAAGTCGTTCCAATTCCCCGCGCGCCGTTGTTTCAGCAATACGACGGTACGCCTGGATGCGCAAAGTCGTGGCGCCGATAAAACTGGCCGGGATAAAAGCCGGCACGCGCAGCTCGGGCCCAAGCGGAACGAATTCGGCTTCGTTGGTTGCGATAAAATCGAGCCGCAGATCGACCTCCGGCCGCAATCGTAATTTTTCACCTTTGCGCTGAGCCACGGCCTGCTTGAGCAACTGGCAATATAAATCGAAACCGACAGCCATGATATGGCCGCTCTGCGCTGTGCCAAGAATGCTGCCCGCACCGCGGATTTCAAGATCGCGCATCGCGATCCGAAATCCCGCGCCTAACGAGCTATACTGTTTGATGGCATTGATCCGTTTGCGGGCTGCGCCAATTGCCATCATCTCGCGTGGCAAGAGCAAATAAGCGTAGGCTTTGTGTTCGGCCCGGCCGACGCGTCCGCGCAGTTGGTAAAGATCGGCCAGACCAAATCGATCGGCGCGGTCAATGATAATCGTGTTCGCATTTGGAATATCGAGGCCGCTCTCGACGATCGTCGTGCAAACCAGCACGTCGATCCGTCCAGCGACGAAGCGCGCCATGACCGCCTCCAATTCATCCGAGTCCATCTGGCCGTGGCCGATGTCGATCTTTGCGTTCGGACAAAGATCGGCAATTTTATCTCGCATGCGCTCGATTGTCTGAACGCGATTGTGCAAAAAGAAAACCTGACCCTGCCGCTCGAGCTCGCGATTGATCGCGTCGCGAATAATTCGCTCATCGTAACCACAGACCACCGTTTCCACTGGCAACCGATTGAGCGGCGGCGTCTCAATGGTTGACATGTCTTTCACGCCGACGAGCGAAAGATAAAGCGTGCGTGGGATGGGCGTGGCGGAGAGGGTCAGGACATCGACAAGTTTGAAGAGTTCCTTGAATTTTTCTTTGTGCAAAACTCCGAAACGCTGCTCTTCGTCGATGACGACCAGGCCGAGATCTTTGAAGACGACATCGCCCGAGATGAGCCGATGCGTGCCGATCACGATGTCGACGCCGCCTTTGCGCAGGAGGTCGAGAACTTTGCGTTGTTCGGAATGGGAACGGAAGCGGCTGAGCATTTCGATCCGTACCGGATAGTCGAGCATGCGCTGGCGAAAGACTTCGAAGTGTTGTTGGGCGAGAACAGTCGTCGGCGCTAATACCGCCACTTGTTTGCCGTCCATGACCGCCTTGAACGCGGCGCGAATGGCGACTTCGGTTTTGCCAAAACCGGCATCGCCGCAAATCAAGCGGTCCATCGGTCTCGGCTGCTCCATGTCGATTTTTGTTTCGACGATTGTTTTCAGTTGATCCGGTGTTTCGCGATATGGAAACGAGTGCTCAAACTTGGCCTGCCACTTCGTGTCGGGACCGAACGCGTGACCGGGATGCGTTTCGCGCTCAGCCTGGAGGGCGAGCATTTTACCTGCGTAGTCGAAAATGGCGGCGACGGCGTTTTTCTTCGCGCGCGCCCATTTTGCATCGCCAAGCGAACTGAGCGCCGGCGACTTTTTGCCGACACCGACGTACCGGGAAACGAGAGAGGCCTTTTCGAGCGGCACATAAAGTTTCGCTTCATCGGCGAACTCGAGGACCAAAACTTCTTGCGCTCCGTTTTGCGCCGCGAATTTTTCAAGTCCGAGGAACCGTCCGACGCCGTGCTCGAGATGGACAACGAAGTCGCCCTCGCTCAGTTCACTGAAATCAATCTGCGCGCGATGGCGTTCTGCGCGCCGCAAATGCCGGCGGCCATGCGCGGCGAACCGCCCGAATAATTCCGTGGCCGAAAGCACGACAAGATTGGCCGCCGGGAAACAAAAGCCGCGCGGGAGAGCGCCTTCGACAAGATCGACGTTATCGAGCGCGCCCTTCTCGCTCATGATTTCGCGAAAACGCTCGATTTCGCCTTCAGTCTGAAAATAGATGACGATCTTCGCCTTGTTCGCGCGCCACTCATTCAATCGCGCGATAAACTGCGCGCGTTTTGCTTCTACGAGCATGAGATCGCCGATCGCGAACTCTCCGACTTCGCAATCTTGAAACGCGCCGCTGAAATCTTCGGCGCCGTTCTCGGTCGAGCCTTGGCTGATTTGAATGTGCGCGTTGGATGTTTCTTCATGTTCGATATCGATCTTGATATGACCGCGGGCGACGTAATCGCGCAGCGCGCCGCTTTGATCGTCCACCGCTCCGAGCAGAATATCGACAGAGCTCAGATCGCGCACCGAGGTCTGAGTATCGATATCGAACTCGCGCAGGGATTCGATTTCATCGCCAAAGAATTCGATCCGCACTGGCAGCGGCGCCTGCCACGAATAAAGATCGATAATTCCGCCGCGGACAGCGAACTGTCCGCGCGCGGTCACTTGAGCGACGCGTTCATAACCGGTGCGGGAAACCTGCTCAAGGATGCACTCCATTTTTTCTGTCGTCCCGCGTCGAAGTTGGATGGAAGCGGAGATGAGCGCGCCCGGTTTGGGCGCGGCTTGATCGAGGCTGGCGCGAGTCGCAACGATGACGTGCGTTCCTGCATTGCGCTCGAGGAGAGAAAGCAAGGCGAGGCGTTCGGCCGCAATCTCCGGGTCCGGCAAGATATTTTCGACCGCGGCAAATTCTGCTTCCGGGAAGAAGAGCGCGTCCGGTTGCCAGTTGAGCAAACTCTCGTGGAGCAATTCCTGGGAATGAACGCTCGGGCAGAAGACCCAAATCGTCTTGTCGATGTTGCGCGCGATGGTGGCAACGAGGAATGCTTGGGCGGAATCGACGATGTGGGAAAAGGCGACCGGCCAGGTGCGGTTCTCGATCTGGCGCAACTTCGCGGCGATCGGTTCGGACCGCGCAACGAGCGTTAGAAGGTCACCGGGCGTCGATTTCTCCACGGCGAATGTTTCGCCGAAACAACCGCAACTTCAAAGACAACCGCCAGCCGGCACTCGCGTTTAATTCGTGATTGTAACCGGCGTGCCGCCTGAGACTGACTTGAAAAAGTTCTCAGCCATGAACTCCGGCATGCGGATGCAGCCGTGTGAGGCGGGATAACCGGGTAAGTAACCTGCGTGCATCCCCACCCCGCCAACAATGCGCATAAAATAAGGCATAGGCGCACCTTGGAAATGAGTGCCGGGCGGCCGCGGATCCTTTTCCACATCGACATTCTGCATCACGACGTTGCCGGCGGCATCGACGTAATCGCCGTACTTGGTCGAGACGTGATGGAGGTCCTTCTGGATGATGGAGAAACGGCCCGCCGGAGTGTTGAGCCCTTCGCGACCAGTCGAAAGTTGGGAGATGCCGACGAGCATTCCGCTCTTATAAAAATACGCGCGCTGCTCTCCAAGGCTGATCTTGATCGAGGGTTTCCCCCCAATCCCGTCCCCATCCCAGTATGAGACCGTGTCCTGC
>DATMPQ010000145.1:0-11626 GCA_035567015.1 Chthoniobacterales bacterium
CGGGATGAATTGTCGCGTAGAGGTTGACCAGACGGAGTCGTACTTGTCCGCGACGCGCTCCCAGCCCCGGTGCTCGAACTCGGTAAAAGAGTCGTTCATCGCTTTAGGAAATTAGAATCGAGCGAATGGTATGAGCAAGATAGAACGAGTCCGTCCGATTGGCGGACCGGACTGGCAATTAGCCGTGCGGCTGGCAGCGACTCGGAAGGCGAGTGAGTTTCAAAGTAGAAACTAGAACCATAATTTCGGATTGCGGTTTGCGGCAGTCGCTGAGCGAAGTGAAGTTGGTGTTGTCTAATTTGCCAGAAGGAAACATGAAACGATTTATCCTCTCCACGGCCTGTTTATTGATTGCACTCACTCACGTGGCCAAAAGTCAGGACACCAACAAAACGCCTTCGCCGCAGCCGAGACCTAAAGCGGCTCGCGTCCACGCGTCGCGCAAACAACAACCATCGGTCGAGCGCACGCCGGCCAACGTTCGCCTCAGTTATGGGGATGCACTCGGGAGATATCGGCACCAGAGGCACAATCGTGTTTGGTGGAAGCGACACTTCACGACCATCGTGCTTGTCAGAGGCGGGTACTACTATTGGGATGCAGGATATTGGTTCCCGGCGTGGGGTTACGATCCCACTTATGAATATTACGATTACGACGGACCGATTTATACCTATGGCAACCTCTTGCCAGATCAGGTGATTCTGAATGTGCAGCGTGCACTTCAGGATGAGGGCTATTATGCTGGAGGGTTGACCGGTTCGCTCGGGTCACTAACGCGGCAGGCAATTGCGAATTATCAGCAGGACGCTGGCTTGTTCGTCACGGGAGTAGTCGATGCCGCGACAGTAGAGTCGCTCGGTTTGAACTAAAAAAGGAAACGCGAAGTTCGATCTGGATTGCACTCCATCCGCTTGACCGCGCAATTGCGTGCGAAGTGCGCAATCAAATGGCAGTTCGCACCGGGTTTTTTCTAAGCACCAAAGCGGCAACAATGCCGACGCAGATGAAGCCAATCACCTGGATGAACATGTAGCTTGCAGTGTAAACGGCGGGAAAGCCGTACCAGTTCCAATAGGAAACATTGGTCGCGATGGCTGCGAGAATTCCGGCGACAAAGACGAATCCAACGCGGCCAGGGAAACTACTCACACGCGTTTGGGCGAGGAGGAAGACTACCAACATCGACTCGACAAGTTCGGTAGCGAATTCGATTCCGAGCCATTTGCCGATGGTCAGCGGGCGTCCCGGCGGATGATACATGAGAATGCCGGACGGATTGTTCGCGGACTTCTCGCCCAAGTTATGCATGGCTTCGTTCTTCTGCGCCCGACTCGGGTTCGGGCCGAGACCGATCCCGGGGAAAAGATAAAGGCCGGATTGCTCACCCATGTTGGCTTTCATCGCGGCCAAGACAGCCTGTTCATTCGGAATTTCGCGGATGCCAGCTTCGCCAAGCGGCAGAGCCATGTGCGCGATTGACGTCCAGATAAACATGGCGATTCCGCCCAAAACACCTGCAATAAGGATACGCATCATAAGTAAAAGGATGAAGATAGAAGGATGGATTGGAAAAGAGGAAGGAGAAAATTCACCGGGAGTCAGCTATGGCGTGCCCGGGACGAGTTTCGCGTTGAGATTAATCTGCGTGCCGGATAATGCGACTGAGACGGGGCAAGTTTTCTTTGTTAGTTCGGCCTGTTCGTTGAACTTCGCCTCATCGATTCCGGGCACGTCGGCTTCGGTCGTCAGGTTGATCGACGTGATTTTGAAACCGCCGCCGGACGGCTCGAGCTTCACCTCCGCGGTGGTGTTGATCTTCTTGGGCGGATGACCGGCCTTTTCCAGGTTGAGCGAGAGAGCCATCGAGAAGCAACCTGCCTCCGCCGCTCCGATGAGTTCCTCCGGATTTGTGCCGTGCGCGTTTTCGAATCGCGAGGCGAAAGAGTAAGGCCCTTCAAATGCGCCGCTTCCGAGTTTCATCTTTCCTTTGCCACCTTTCAGCGTGCCTTCCCAAACAGCCGAACCAATTCGTGTTGCCATAATGGCAACCAATGTGAATGAAGAATGTGAAATGCGAAGTCAAAAATCGGTGGCGCGGGGAAAGTGACGGGGAAGCTGCGAGATAAATGTAATTTAATTGAAGCATTGAAGCGTTGAATCGTTGAAGCGTTGAATCGTTGAAGCGTTGAAGCGCTGGAGCGGAGAGGACACCGGACGGGGGAAAGCCTCGGGCCCACTTGGGGCCTGCCCTCCGGCCTGTAAGACAAACGGGTTGGAAGCGGCCCCGGCGCAAGGTTATATACTTCTAAGACAAAGGGAGTGTTGCGCTTACGTCTAGCGCCGTGCTTTGGCTAAGGCGAGAAGATAGGAATCAGAAATCAAGCGCAGAAGTTTTGAAGCGCGCGGTTTCTCGCGCTAGAGTTATAGGGATGTTTGAAACACTTATCGGGTGTATCAAGTGGGCTGCCGTCGGCTTCATAGTGGCTTTTTTTCTGATGAAGCTTTACGAGGGCAGTCACATTCACGACGACATCCCGAGGCCTGAATTCAAAGTACGTCAGTCTAGACGCGCAGCGCTCATTTTATCGATATTCGCCGCGATGCTTTCGGCCCTTGTCTGGTTCTTGGTCCAGAAATGGGGCTAACCTTCTGCGCGCCAAAGCTGCGACAGCGGCGGTGCGAAGTCAGCGGTCGGGGATCAGCCCATGTAAAACCCGCCGTTAACGTTGAGAACGTGCCCAGTTATGTACGACGCCATCGATGAGGCGAGAAAGAGCGCGGCATCGACAATTTCCTTTACGTCGCCGAGGCGGCCGAGCGGGATTTGTTTGATAAAGTTTTGCGTCACGTCTTCCGACATGCCTTTGCTCATCCCAATATCGATGAAGCCGGGCGCGATCGCGTTAACGGTGATGTTCTGACGAGCGAACTCGCGCGCGGAAACTTTGGTGAGTGCGATGATGGCGGCTTTGCTCGAAGAATAATTCGCCTGCCCGAATAAACCCATCTGTCCGCTGACGGATGCCAAGTTCACGATTCGTCCACCGCTTCGCAGAATCGTGCCCGCTTTCTGCGTGACGGTGAACGTGCCGGTGAGATTGACGCGCACAACACTCTCGAATTCTTCCAGCGCCATTTTTTTTATCGTGCGATCGCGAATGATCCCGGAGTTGTTCACAAGGACGTCGAGCCCACCATGCCGATCTTGTATTCGTTTCATCATTGATTCGACTTGCTCCGGTCTTGTCACGTCGCACTCGATCACAAGCGGCTCTTTCAATTCCTTCGCTACGTTCTCCGCATCGGTTTTGTTTTGCCCAGCGGGATCGACAACGTAATTCACGACGCATTTCGCGCCGCGGTTGCCAAACGCTTTGATCATCTCCGCCCCAATGCCGCGCGAGCTCCCGGTCACAAGCACAACCTTGTCAGTGAAATTGAGATCAAGCATTTTTTGACAGAATACACAAAATTAACTGAATCATTGGCAAAGCAATTCTGAGCATTGTGTTCATTCTGTCGAAACATTAAGTTTTTCGCTCCCAATGGCTTTACCGATTCGCATCCTCACCGCCGTCCCCATTTGCGATGGGCACGACAGCGCGATCAACACCATCAATCTGGAATTCATCAGGCACGGCATCGAGGTTGTCTATCTCGGCTTCCATCGCTACGCTGGCGATATCGTCCGCGCGGCGATTCAAGAGGACGTCGCCGCCATTGGCATTTCCAGTTACAATGGCGGTCACGTCGAATTTTTTGCTGAGGTTGTTAGGCAATTAAAACGGCGAGGCGCGAGCGACATCGCAGTCTTCGGTGGTGGCGGCGGAACGATCACCCATGACGACGCGAGTTTGATGAAAGGCAAAGGCGTCGACGAAATCTTTTTCGCCGGCACGTCGCTTACCGACATGGTCGATTACGTGAAGAAGCATTACGGTAAACGCCGCAAGAGCCACGCGAAATTGAAACCCGATCTCGTGCTCGCGCGCAAGCTGACACAACTTGAGGATGCCGCCGGAAAGCGTTCACCGCGTGCGAAACATCAAACATCGAACATCAAACATCGAACATCGAAGGTCATCGGAATTACTGGCCCCGGCGGCGCCGGCAAGACGACACTGATTGACGAACTAGTCCTGCGCTTCCTCACGCGAGATCGACATTCACGCATCGCGATTTTGTCGCACGATCCGAGCGTCATCGGCGAAGGCGCGTTGCTTGGCGATCGCGCAACGATGATTAACTCGCAGGACGATCGCGTGTTTATGCGCAGCATGGCCACGCGCGGACAAGCCGGTGGTTTGTCGCCGGCGACGGAAAGTTGTCTCAACCTGCTGGCGCATTCGGGATTCGATTACGTCATCATCGAGACTGTTGGCACCGGGCAGGAAGCGCTGCCGTTCCGCCGCCAACTTGTCGATCAAACGATCCTCGTCATGAATCCTGATTACGGCGCACGCTTACAATTGCAAAAAATTGTCATGCTCGACGTCGCCGACATTGTCGTCGTCAACAAAACCGACCTCGAGCGGGCGAAATCGGCGTTGTTGGAAATTGAGCAGCGACTCATTCAAAACAAACGCAAACAACAAATCGTCGCAACCGTCGCGAAACGTCATCGCGACGCTGGCGTGGACGAACTTTACGATTTAATTTTAGGAACAAAATGAACTGCACACGCCGGAAGACAGGCGTCTCGCCTGTCATGGCAGACAGGCATCTTGCCTGTCGAGGCATAACTGTCGCAGCAGCACCGACAGGCTGGAAGCCCGTCGGCCATGACAGCCGCGACGGCCGTCTTCCGCGCGCGCGTAATCGGAGAAAAAATCATGAGCAAACTGGGACAGGTAGTTGAGGCAGTCGAGAAGCATGGGCGATTTGTTGTCGATCAAGTAAAGCGGGCGCGCAGCGACGAAAAATTCGGACGCGAGCTGGCTGAACGTTGGAACAAGATCAAAGCCGAAACACCGATCACGCGAGCGCCGACTGGACTGCCGCTGCCGCGGCTGGCGCTACCGGAAATCGATGAGCCCGGTGAGATCGCGCGCTATCTGTTCGGCGATGGATTGCCTGGCGAGTTCCCATTCTTGAATGGCGCCTACCGCGAAATGTATCTCGAGTCGTTGCAGAACATCAATCAAGGGAGTCACGGGAATAAAAGATCGACATTGACAAACGGAGCGAAGTTGCAAAAAAACGGCGTGCGGCCGCAGGAAGAGCCGACGCGTTTGTTCTCGGGCCTCATGCTCGCCGAGGACACCAACCGGCGTTTTCATTTTCTTAGCGCGCATCAACGCTCGAAACGGCTAAGCACCGCGTTCGACGGCTTGACACTTTATGGGATCGACAGTGACGCGGATGGCGTGTTCGGAAAAATTGGTGAGGGCGGCGTTGCTATCGACACGGTCGAAGACATGGTGCGGTTGTACGATGGCTTCGACTTGGGGTCGCCAGAGTTCTCTGCATCGATGACGATCAGTGGCCCCGCGCCAATCATCATGGCGATGTATATCGCAGCAGCGAAGCGCCGCTTCGGCTCGGGAGTTGTTCCGAAACTTCGCGGCACCATTCAGGCCGATATTTTTAAAGAAGTCCAGGCGCAGAACGAGACGATTTTCCCAATCGAAGCGTCGCTGCGCTTTCTCTGCGACATGATCGAGTGGACGGCTACGAACATGCCACGTTGGTATCCGGTCTCGATCAGCGGCTATCACATCGGGGAAGCCGGTTCGACTCCAGTGCAGCAGGCCGCTTATACGCTCTCGAATGGCTTCGCCTACGTCGAATTGCTGGCCGCGCGCGGCATTCCGGTCGATCAATTTGGCCCGAGGCTTTCCTTCTTTCTCGATTGCGGCCTCGATGTCGAATACATCGCCCTCGCCCGTGTCTCGCGAAAAATTTGGGCCATCGGGATGCGCGACGTTTTCAACGCCGGCCCGCGCGCCCAGATGTTCAAGCTCCACACCCAAACCAGCGGGCGTTCGCTCATCGCCGCTGAGTTCAAAAACAACCTTACGCGCACGGCCGCGGAATTGATGCTCGCCTACATGAACGGCACGAACTCTTGTCATTCAAACAGTGCCGACGAACCGTTTACGACTCCGAGTGAAGAGTGGATCCGTCTGGCTGCGCATGGTCAGGCCATCCTGCTTGAGGAATCCGGAATCTTTAAACACACCATGAACATGTTGAGCGGTTCACCGGGCATGAAAGCGGTCGAGCGCGCTGTCGAGAAAGCGATTCTTGATGAGTTCCGCCAAATCGAAAGCCTGGGTGGCGTGCTCGCCGCCGTCGAAAATCGTTACCAGCGCAGCCAAATTCAAAGCGCCGCCCATCGTTATGAGGAACAAATCTACGACGGCACGCGGCCGATTGTCGGCTTGACACGCTATCGCAACGGCTCCGACGAAATGCCGGAGATTGAGCTCGCACGCACGCCACGCTCGAAGCAGCGTTTACAAATCGAGCGGTTGACGAAGTTCAAGAAGAAGAACGCCGACAAATCGAAACGCGCCCTCGACAACCTCGCCCAGGTCGTCGATCGCGGCGAAAATTGTTTCCCAGCGTTACTCGAAGCCGTGGAAGTGTGCTCGTTAGGGCAGATCACCGGTCGACTGCAAGAGATCGTCGGGCGTTTCAGGCCGATGGTTTAGGCGGACGGACTTTTAATCTGGGTGCCCAGGCAGGATGCCTATGTTCCTTACTTCTTCACGCGTTTGAGCCGCATGTTCTGCCCGTAAAACGGCAAGCATCGCGAATCTGCCACGCGCGTCGTTTTAAGAGACACGATCACATCATCGCCCGCGCGCCTAATCGTGCCCGAACCCGCATTGTGAAAGCTGTCTTGGAAACTAAATTCCAGCATGTCTTTTGCAGCCCCCCTAGCGGGACCATGGGCCTCTGGAGCTGCACCATGTCCGTCGTTATAAACGGCGTCGAACGAAACCTGGATAGCGTTTCCTGACTGCTCAATGCTCAATTCGAACACTGCCTGGCCATTCAGGAATTTCTTGTCCGCGTACTCACCAGCCCAATTCGGGGCTTCTGCAGCGAACGCGGATGCAAGGACAACAAGGATAAACAAGTGAACAAACGCGCGATTCATCAGCCGCAATGTAGCAAGCGCGGGCGATTGCGGTCAATGGAGCCGAGGGCACGCGAGCGATATGGACGGGCAACCCGTGAGGGAGAGCTTTCGGGAGAGACGAATCAATCGCCGTATCGCGAGCCAGCGCTTGAGCACAACGTCGAACGGTGCGCCTTAACAATGCGTGCGCGGGTGAGCGGATTCAAATTGTGAGCGTTGCGGACGGCGTTATGCTGCGCGCACCCATGGCTTCCCCGCAGATAGACGCTGGGGCAAGTGCGCGCAGTCGAATTGCGGCGCGGCTTTTGCCGTTTCTTTTTCTTCTCTACGTCGCGAACTATCTCGATCGCACCAACATCGCCTACGCCACGCTCGGAATGAAGGGTGTTGGCCTAACGGATTCGGTCATTGGCACGGCGTACGGGATTTTCTTTATCGGTTATTTCGCGCTGCAAATTCCCGGGGCGCTACTGGTGGAACGCTGGAGTGCCAGGCTCCTGCTCGCGATAACGCTGATCACATGGGGCGCATTCACAACGCTCACAGGTTTTGTGCGCACTCCGCTGCAGCTTTACGGCGCTCGTTTCTTGTTAGGCGCAGCCGAGGCCGGATTTTTTCCCGGCGTAATCGTTTATCTTTCGCATTGGTTTATTTACCAGGATCGGGCCAAGGCAGTGGCGCGGTTTATGGCCGCGATTCCGATCGGCTTCATGCTCGGCGGTCCGATTGCCGGAAGCATCCTGCGTGTGCACTGGTTAGGCATCCTCGGATGGCGCTGGCTGTTTCTGCTCGAAGGCGTCCCGGCCGTTGTGCTCGGAATCATTGCGTTGTTCGTGCTGCCGGACCGGCCTAACGAAGTGCGATGGTTGCGGGTTGAAGAACGCGACTGGCTGGCTGCTCGCCTTGCGGAAGAGCGGCAGGCCAAAGCACACGTCGAGCACGTCACAGTTTGGGAGGCGCTGCGGCATCCGGCCGTATTGATGCTGACGGCGGGACTTTTCTTCACTTATACCGGCGGCTATGCGTTTTGGTTTTGGGAGCCGACGATGCTCCAGCGATTCACCGGATGGAGCGTGCTCCGCGTGAGCTGGTTTGCTTTACTGGTATTCGGTGTCGGGCTCGTCGGCATGCTAATCCTCGGCTCGAGCTCCGATCGCACCGGCGAACGGCGCTGGCATTTTGCACTTCCTCAACTAACCGCCGCGCTCGCGCTGAGTGCGTGGTTTTTTATTCCGCATTCGAATCTGCTGCTCCTTGCCGTATTCACGCTGCTCGGCTTCGGCACTGTCGCGTATTTGCCATCGTTTTGGGCGCTGCCCTCGTCGTTTCTCACCAGTTCTGCGGCGGCCGCGGCGGTGGGCTTCATCAATTGCACTGCGAGCATCGGCGGATACATCGGGCCGAAGATCATCGGCAATCTAAGCCAGCGTAGCGGTTCGTTTAACACGGGATTCGTTTTCATGATCGCGTGCTGGATCATCGCGTCACTGCTGGTGCTGCTGTGTCCGCGGGAAAATGTAGGAGGGGCCTCAGTGCCCGAGCAACTTGAGGTCGCAAGCTGATTCAAAAAACCTGCGTTTGCATCGCTGGATTGATGCATCAGCCACTTTCTTCATCACCAAGTCACTACGTCCAAAGAAGGCAATTCTGGGTCTAGAAGCACGCGGGCTTATTGTTTCCGCATTTCGCTTCGCGGTGGAACATGACCGCATTTACCTCCGTGCCTTCGTTGTCATGCCTGATCACTGGCATGCGGTCCTCGCGTTACGCGAGCCGTGGACGCTCCCCAAATTCATGCGCGACTTCATGAGCTATGTGGCACGAAAAACCGGTGGTTTCCTCAACACAGATGACACGGCTTGGCAGGACGGCTACTGCGACACACACGTAAAAAAGGCCAAGCAGTTTGAATATGTTGCTTACTATATCGAGCAGAATCCCGTGGTGAAAGCGTTAGTGGAGTCACCGGAGCAATGGGATGCAAGTAGTGCCAGCTGCAAGGATGTGGTCACTGATCCTTGGCCACTCGTCTACGACTAAGTTGCAGCGGTCGGGGCACTGAGGCCCCTCCCACATTTTTAACGCTTGAGCGCGACCTCGAACGGTGCGCCGGTCTTCGCGCGGATGGTGTCCATCGTAACGCCGGGATGCAGCTCGGTGAGGACGAGCCCGCCGCCCTTCTTCACTTCGAACACGCACAGATCGGTGATGATGAGGTTAACGACTCCCAGGCCTGTGATGGGCAGCGTGCATTGTTTCAAAATCTTCGGGCTGCCGTCCCTGGCGCAGTGCTCCATTACCGCCACGACGCGCTTTACTCCGGCAACGAGGTCCATCGCGCCACCGGGCCCTTTGACCATCTTCCCGGGGATCATCCAATTTGCGATGTCGCCTTTGTCCGTCACCTCGAACGCACCAAGAATTGCAAGATCGATGTGCCCGCCGCGAATCATCGTGAACGAGTCGGCGCTCGAGAAGAAGGCGGAGCCGGGCAGCGCCGTGATGGTTTGCTTGCCGGCGTTGATCAGGTCGGCATCCACCTCGTCCTCGGTCGGGAAGGGGCCGATGCCGAGCAGACCGTTCTCGGATTGCAACGTCACGTTCATGCCTTCAGGAATGTAATTGGCCACGAGCGTCGGGATGCCGATGCCGAGGTTGACATAGTATCCGTCGCGCAGCTCCTGGGCCGCACGCTTCGCCATCAACTCACGGATCGGATTTTCTTTTTTTGAGGTCGCGCTGCCCTGCACGGTGCGGAACTCGATCCGTTTCTCGTAGCTCGCGCCTTGGATGATGCGGTCGACGAAGATGCCCGGCGTGTGAATCTGGTCTGGATCAAGCTCGCCGATCTCGACAAGTTGCTCGACCTCGGCCACGCAAACCTTGCCGCAACTGGCGATCATCGGGTTGAAGTTCCGTGAGGTTTTTCGATAAATGAGGTTGCCGGATTTATCGCCTTTCCACGCCTTCACCAGCGAGACCTCAGCCCGAATGCCGGGTTCAAGCACGTATTCCTTGCCGTCGAAAACTTTCGTCTCCTTGTCTTCGGTCAGTTTGGTACCGAAGCCGGTGCGAGTGTAAAACCCCGGGATCCCGGCGCCGCCCGCGCGCAACCGCTCGGCGAGCGTGCCCTGCGGGATGAGCTCCAGTTCGAGTTCACCCGACAGCACCTGGCGCTCGAACTCCTTGTTCTCGCCGACATAGGAAGCCATGACCTTTTTCACCTGCCGCGTAGTGAGCAGAACCCCCATGCCGAAACCATCAACACCCGCGTTGTTGCCGACGATGGTGAGGCCCTTCACGCCACTGTCGTGCAGTGCGGCGATGAGATTCTCCGGTATGCCGCACAGCCCGAACCCGCCTGCGGCGATCGTCATGTTGTCGTTGAGCAGGCCGGCAAGCGCAGCCGTGGCGTCAGGATAGACTTTGCTCATGTGGAGAGAGATTTTAACCACGGATTGCACGAAGGGCACGAAGGAATTCCGCCAGTCGTGGGAGTTGCCTGATAATGAGAATCGAAGCCCCAATCCGCTTGCCGAATCGCATCCCATCGGCAGATTGCAGCTTCAATTTTTCCCATGACGAAGACACTCGCTCATCAACTCGCGGATTACGCCGGCGCCCTTCAATTCGAAGATCTTTCGAAGGAAGTCGTGCACGAAGTGAAAAGACGCGTGATCGATTCGATCGGCTGCGCGCTTGGCGCCTGGAATGAGGAGCCGTGCGTGATCGCGCGCAAGGTAGCGTCGGAATTCTCGGCCAAGAATGGAGCGACAATCATCGGGACATCGCACAAATCGCCGCCGGACTGGGCGGCGTTCGCGACGGGATGTTGCATCCGTTATTTCGATTACAACGACACTTATCTCTCGAAGGAACCGGCGCATCCGAGCGATAACATTTCCGCTGCGCTCGCGGTCGGGGAAAACGTCGGCGCGAATGGCCGTGAATTGATTACGGCAATCGCGCTCGCATATGAAGTGCAATGCCGGTTGTGCGATGCGGCCAGCATTCGGGCACGAGGTTGGGACCATGTTACCTATGGCGCGTTCTCGACGGCACTGGCCGGTGCGCGTTTGATGAAACTTGACCCGGAAAAAACGCGACAGGCTGTGAACATTGCCGGCGTTGCCTGTGCGGCAATGCGTCAGGCGCGCGTCGGCGAACTCTCGCACTGGAAAGGTGTTGCATTCGCAAACGCGGCGCGTCACGGCGTTTACTCCGCACTACTCGCGCGCGCCGGCATGACCGGACCCGCTCCCATTTTCGAGGGGCAGATGGGTTTCGAGAAACAACTTGGCGTCTCGTTAGGCAAAATCGGAGAGAAGTTTTCTGTGCCGTTTCCGAAGATGGATCACGGTCCGGCGTCGATGATCCTGAACACGAGTATCAAATATTGGCCGGCGGAATATCACAGCCAGAGCGCGATTGAGGCGGCGCTGTTCCTGCGAAAAGAAATTGCCGACCTTGCGCAGGTGAGGTCGCTCACGATCGAGAGCCACGACGCGTCGGTCGACATCATCGGAAGCGAGC
>DATMPQ010000146.1:0-2073 GCA_035567015.1 Chthoniobacterales bacterium
GGATCTCAGCCGAACATTGCGTGAGGAAGAGCGCCGCGCCTGGCAGCGTCTTGTCCGCGTGCTCGGCCACGAGATGAATAATTCATTGGCGCCGATAAAATCCATTGCCGCAAGTTTGGAAGCATTACTGCGCCGCCAGCCGCCACCGGCAGATTGGCAGGATGACGCGCGCAGTGGTTTGAAATCGATTGCCGCACGCGCGGACTCTCTCAGTCGCTTTATGGACGCGTACGCGCGCCTTGCGCGCTTGCCACCGCCGCAAAAGGAAGAAGTTGATCTTGGTGAGCTTGTCCGGCGCGTCGTCACTCTGGAGCCGCGTCTTGGCATGAATATCTTAGCCGGCCCAGAAACCAGAATCGTGGCGGATGCGGCGCAGATTGAACAACTGCTCATTAATCTCGTCCACAATGCGGTCGATGCTTCGCTCGAAACTGGCGGAAGCGCCGTCATCGGCTGGCGCGAAGCGAGCGATTGCGTGGAGGTTTTCGTTCGTGATGAAGGGCCGGGGATCCTGAATCCAACGAATATTTTCGTTCCATTTTTTACGACAAAGCCTGAAGGCTCGGGCATCGGACTCGCGTTGAGCCGGCAAATTGCTGAAGCGCACGGCGGCTCGCTTAGCCTAACGAATCGAAGCGATCGTTCCGGTGCGGAAGCGTTGCTTCGTTTGCCGCATTAAGTTGTCATCCCGAGTCGCAGCGACGACGAGGGATCTCACAGTTGGAGTTTGTGTCACACCATCTTCGCTGCGTGATCAACAGCGCGAATGCGGGATCCTTCACTTCGTTCAGGATGACAAATCTTCGTCCCAAAAGCGGGACGGTATCGTCCCACAAGTGAAGCGATTCATGGGCGTGGATTTAAGACCGATAATCGCAAGTTACTGATGACCTGCACGTTGCGACTTCGATCAAGGAAGTGGCACGCGCATTGCAATAGGTATCGGCGACCGCAAAGAAAACTCTTGAATCTGTCAACGTGCAGCCATGCATCTCAAAAGAAAGAACGAATAGAAATTTATGAAGCCAACAGCAGAAACAAATCACCTTATCAAGCGTGAGGATACGGGCGGATCCCGGAGGAACCGGTTTCCGATTACTGATTGCGATTATCATTCGGTCGCGATCGGTGCATACCATGGCCGTTGCCTCAAAGGAGCGCCGTCGTTCCTGAAGATCAGTCGCGATTATTTCAAAGCCGAGGCGCGTCGCAGCTTCGTCATCGAAGCCGTTTTGTTTGCCGTTATTACTGTGACAGCGGCCCCCGCAATAGTGGATTGCGGCCGCGCGCTTCTCGAATTCATGCGCTCGATCGGCGCGATGTGACGTGGAATTTCAACCCCAAATGACAAATCCCGAGAGAAAAACTGAAAATACAATTGTGCGACCAACCGGTTTCACTTCGAACCTCTCCGCCATGGACATTGCGCGGCCCGGTGTGGCGGCGAAAAAACGAAAACGCCGAATCATCACGATTTCGGCCATCGCGCTCGGAATAATTCTCGCCACCATTGGGCTCTCGCGATTGAAACCAGCAGTGCCAAGTGTCGATCGCTCGACGGTCTGGATCGACACAGTGAAACGCGGGCCAATGGTCCGTCAGGTTCGCGGACTCGGCACACTCGTTCCGGAAGAGATTCGTTGGATTCCGGCCAACACCGAGGGCCGCGTCGAGAAAATTCTCGTGCGTCCAGGCGCGCAGGTTGAATCCGAGACCGAGATTTTGGAAATGAGCAGCCCGGAACTTGAACAGGCCGCTCACGATGCCGAACTGCAAGCGAAAGCGGCGGAAGCAGAGCTGACAACGCTACGCGCAAATTTACAACGCGGGCTGCTCGATCAGGAATCAACCACGGCGACAGTTCATTCTGATTACGAACAAGCGAAGATGGAACGGGAGACGAACGATCAGTTGGCCAAGAACGGTCTGATCGCCGAACTCGCCTACAAAACATCGAAGGTCAAAGAAGCCGAGCTCGCAAATCGAGACCAAATCGAAGAAAAGCGACTCAATTTTGCGCGCGACTCAATCGAACCGCAGATCGCATCAAAACAGGCGGCCGTCGATCAAGCG
>DATMPQ010000147.1:0-2552 GCA_035567015.1 Chthoniobacterales bacterium
ATTCCGTTGAGATGATCCGCTTCATGCTGCAAGGCGCGCGCCAGCAGCCCGGTCGCTTCGATCTCGATCTTGCCGCCTTCCAACGTTTGCCCGCGCGCAATGACTGATTTTGCGCGCTCGATTTCACCGGTGATTTCCGGAAAACTCAGGCAACCTTCCGTGCCCATCTCGGTTTCGTCGGCCAACTCGATCTCGGGATTGATCAACACGAGCGGCATCGCTGTCTGTGGGTCGACCTCCCGACCGTTCAACGTCATCGTGCTTGGTCGATCTTCCACGGGCGAAATGTCGAGGACGGTGAGCTGGAGCGCTTCGCCCACCTGTTGTGCGGCCAGCCCCACGCCGTTCGCCGCCTCCATCGTCTCCAGCATGTTAGCGACCAGCTCGCGAATGCGATCGTCGATCTGGTCGATCCATTTGCCTTTCGCGCGCAGCATCGGGTCGCCGTACTGCAAGATCGGCAATTTCATTTCTCCTGACGCGTAAACGCTGGCAAATTTCTCACGCCGGCGAGCTTCAACGCATCCATCACCTTCACGATGATGCCAAACGACGCTCCTTTGTCGGCTTGCAACACGAGTGAAGATTTGCGCGTGGGAGGCAAATCGCGCACCGCCGCCTCCAGTTCTTCAACACCGAGAGTCCGCCCATCCAGTTGGACATTCTCCTTTTCATCGACACTCACAATCGCATGCTCGAGTTCGGCCGGAGCGCTCGTTGCCGTTTTTGATTCCGGAAGATTAATCTGCACTTCCGGCTGATCCTTTTTAAATGTGGTCGAAACGACAAAAAAGATCAGCAGGATGATGAGAATATCGACCAATGAAACGATAATGATGTTGGGCGCCCTGCGTTTGCGGACGATGAATTTCATGGCGTGGGATGGGCCGGGGGTTTCACACGACCGGCGTCGGCGCCGGCATTGGCGGCGGAGGCGAAGATTTTGCCGGCATCACTTCGCGGGAAGAGCGCCCATAGTAGCATTTACTGATCAACTCGACGACCAGCGTTTCCATTTCCACCGACATCACTTCCACCTTCTTCGAGAAATAACTAAAGGCGATCAAAGTCGGCACCGCGATCGAAAGGCCAAAGACGGTGGCATTGAGCGCTTCGGCGATGCCAAGCGCAATCTGACGCGTATCCGCTGCACCCGAACTCAGGCCAAGGTGTGAAAAAACATGCACCAGGCCGGAGACTGCGCCGATCAAACCGAGCAGCGGCGCGATGCCCACGATCACCTCGAGAACGATGAGACCTTTCTCCAGCCGCACCATTTCGTGACGCGCCCGTGTTTCGACCACCTCCACGTTCTCCGAGCGCGGCCCGCGCAAGTGCTGGAGGGCAACGCGCGTGATCCGGGCCAGCGAGGTCTGGTCCTGGCTCACGACCCGCATCAGGCGCTCCGGGCTCGCGCCGGGCGCGAGGCGTTCGATCTCGCTTTGGATCACGAGCGGCATCACATTTTTTTCACGCAAGGCGATGCCGCGCAAAATGATTGTCGTTACGGCGACGATCGAGCAGGCGAGCAGTGGCCACATAAAAAGCCCGCCCTTAATGAAAAAGCTCATGATTGTCTGCACCGTTCCCGGCGCCTCGGCGATTATGGTAACGGTGCTCATTAGTTGGCGTACATCGTAAACGACATTTCTTCGTCCAAACCCTCAGGCGGGAGCGAGCTCGCCACATCTTCTGGAATCGGTGGCAACTGCATTTCGAGGACAGATTGCAGGCATACGTTTGCGAAAGATTCGTTGGAGGTATTTTCGACGATCTTGAGATTCTTCACGCGACCGCTTCGGTCAACCGAAAAGACCAGACGCAGTGTGCCGATGCTGACCAAATCCCCTTGCTTGCCGACATAGTAGTACCAACGCGAACCGATAGAATCGTAAAGAATTTTTTGGTATCGACCCAAGGGTGTGCCGAGCGCGTTCACCGAGGAGGCGCCGCGATTCGTGATTGATCCGGACAAGCGCGTCTGTTCTTTTTGCGCGCGGTAGGAGGACCTCGGTTGTTCTGGCGTGCGAACCGCAGACGGCCGAACTGCGGGAGTCGGTGTTGCCCTTAACATCGCAAATTGGTCCGCTTCGGAAATTGGTGTCGGCTGCGGCGTTTCTGACGGCTTGGGGGTTTCCTGTGGCGCCGCGCTTGGCCGCGGCTGTGCACCTTCATTTGCCAGCGAGTACTGATGTGTTTCCAAATCAACAGCAGCAGGACGATCTTTGCCCTCCTGCGATGGCAACGGGATACCGCCCGTGGCGGGAAGCTGGCTCGCCGCGATCGAATTGGCGTTCGATTCAAACGTTTTTTCTTTCGGTGGCTCGGCCGATTGTTTCGACTCGTCTGTTTCCATAAACGCGGAATTCTTCGGGGCGACCGGCGGCGGTGTGGAGAGGTTGACAATCGTTAGTTCGACCGGCTTTTCCGAGACCGGAAGAGCCGGTGAAAACATGCCGCCCCAACTCGCGAGGGAATAGGCGACGATCAGATGAATAAAGAGCGCCGCCAGGAACGCCCACAAAACCTTTCGCGTCTCCTGCTTTCGATCC
>DATMPQ010000148.1:0-22975 GCA_035567015.1 Chthoniobacterales bacterium
CAGGTAAAGGTGGAGGACTTCTTTGACAAGAGTCGACTCATGCTGGTCATCGATGAGGCCCATTATCTCTGGCCTCGACTCCAACAGCGCGAGTCCAGCCCGGTGTTGGTCGATTGGATCAATACCGCTCTTGTAAATCACCACGTCCCGGTCGCCCTCATTTGCACCGATCAATTTGCGAAGCTGAAGAAACGTGTGGAAGAACGAACCGGGTGGACCAGTGAGCAACTAGAACACCGCGTTAAGCGTTATAAGAAGCTGACGGCACTACCGACAAAGCAGGATTTGGAAGCGGTCGCCACTAAATTACTCGCCGTAAGGTGGACCACGCGCGAGCAAAAGTGGAATATCGCCGGCTCAACTCCGCACCGCGACTTCGTTAGGATGGTGGTTGGTTATGCGCTGACGTGCAAAATGCGACTGCCGGCGATAGCCGCCACTGTAGAAGAAGCCCGTTACCAAGCCCGCAAGGCCGGGCGCTCGCATCTTGTTGCAACAGATATTCGCACGGCGCTTCTTGATTATCAGATCCCTTCCGATGAAGCGCTTCAGAGCGCATTCCAAACGGACCAGCCTTCGGTGAGACCTGCGATTACGCTCCGGTCGAGAATTGATCCAATCCTGCGGCGCAGCTGCAGTGCCCCTGCAGCGAGATTGCATTAATGGACATTTACACGCTCCATTCGTCTCATTCAGCCGCGACATGCGGCGCTTGATGGAGGTATGAATTCACCGCCGGTTGAGCCGATCAAGGTTTTCGCCGATGCGCACATCGATTCCCTGCTCTTTCGCTTGATCTTCGGTAAGACCAACGCCAGCGAAAACGGTCGGCGTAATCGTGTTCGACATCTGAACTCTCCTTCGGCGCGTGAATTCTTTCTCCGCCGCTCCAGATTCAAGCGCATCGGCGTAGTGACTAGGGAACGCGCTCCGGCGGCCACAAGTTCTTCATGCAAGCGATAGCCAAAGCCGCAACATTCATACACCGTGTGGGCGTTTGAGATTCCTCATAAGCTCGTCATTAGAAACCACGAGCGATTCTACGTGCGCTTATTGAGCGACATAACATGGCAAGTGAACATGATGTTAGGTAGCGGCTCTAAACGGAAATGCCCAGCGTTCTACATTGTTTGCGTTTGCAATCCCGCTGCAATCGCGTTGAAACCGCGTTGCATAGCGATCTTTCCAGCCCTGAGACGGTGTTAACAAGCAGCGAGAAAACTTGGTAGTGGTACAGTTTGATTAGACGATTATAACATAGAGCCACCACAAGGCGTTTATAAGGAAACCAAAGGCAGAGACAAGTTCAAGAACAAATGGCCAACGTTTTTCGTGTCTTCCGAGTAGAGAAATATATGCTGCTATGATACCGATTAGAGCAATGATCGAGAGTATCACGACGCTAATCAAAAAGTGAGTCGTTCCACCCCTGCCTAACCAGTATTCACCGATCTTATTCAAGAAATATCCGTTGCCTGCAATTAGGGCTATGATGCGAGTGGTCCGAGTTTCGTTCATCTTTCTAGCTCTCTTCGTGGGCTTGGCCTTTCAGAAGTTGTAGTCATGCTGCAATTCGGTTCTATTACATTATGAATTCCGCTCGCTTTTAGTCTAGCAATGCAATCAATTCATCCAAGCCCCAAACGTGATCGCTCACGCCTGCTTCCATTGCTGGCGTCACCCGCAACGTTTGGTGAATCCGGCAGAAATTGTAGTGCAGATAATGGAGCGCGACCGCGTGCTCCAAATTCTCCAGCTTATTGGAGAATCCGTTCGTCAGGCGCGTGAATCGGCGCATCGACATTCGCATGGTGAGATTTTGCCGCTCAACGTAGCTCGTGTAAACATGGTTGTGATCGGGCCAGCCGCTGATGATCGCTTTACGCGCGCCCATGCAGATCGCGGGGCTGTAGCGGGTTTCTGGCGTGTCTTGCGGCGCTCCGTAAATCTTTTGCAGCATCGCGAAATCAATCTCCGCGCCGAACGCATCTTCAACCGCTGTCAGATAGGAGCGATGGCCGTCCGTGGTAAGTTGGACTCTATTCGCGAGACGTGCCTTCAAATCGTGCATGAAGTGGCATGCACATCCGGCATCCCGTTGCCCGATGAACCAGCAGGGAACCAACTTGCTGTCAGGGTCAAGCGCTACCCAAGTCCAGCAATCGCCAGCGCCTTTTACTTTTTGCTCAGCAGGGCAATTCTTTTCTTTCGCGTAAACAAAGCTCCAAATTTCGTCGCACTGAATCCGCTTCGATTTTAGATTGCGAAACGCCCTGTCCTGATATTCGGAGCAAGCGCGGCCAAGATCACAGAGGAGTGTCATTTAATGTATCGGCGCAAGCCGCCGGCCTGTTTCCAAGCACATCGCGCACGTGATCGAGTAACTTGCGGTGCGAATTGAGACGGGCGACTCATTTTGTGCTTGCCGAAAAGCGGCTAATGGCTAATTTGTCAGAATCATTCCGAGAAAAATCCCGACCACTTTTCTGCCTATCGCCGTGATATTAGAGGCAACCTTAGAAATAGGCAGAAGAATTTCGGCTTATTACGATGTTAGGTGGCGCTCGACACCGTCACCTTTTCTGGAGGGATTATGAACAAATGGATAATCGCTATCGTCGTTCTGGTCGGCGTCGCTATTGCCGGAATCGTTGCTAGGTGGTGCAGGTCTCGGTCACGTAAAGACGAAGCTGTGAACTTGATACCCGGCATGCTGGAGGGCTCCACACCTCCAACCCAGCAGGACGTCGCGAAGATTCTAACTAAAAACTGCGATGAGTACAAGAGCAACGGTTCTCGGTGGGGCTCCGCCTACTTCGGTTCCGTTTTCGGCTCCGCCGTATGCAGTGCGCTCGCTGCCCTAATACTCAAGCTGCACTTTCTTAAGGGCGACCCTGACCTCAGGCCAGACCTAGCCGCCATTTCTGCAACACTCGCGGCACTCTTGGTAACGCTCTCCACTGTAGTGGACTTCAGGCGTAAATGGCAGGCCTGCCGAGTGGCAGAAGTGGACGTGCAGAACCTTGCCTACGATCTTCTCTCGCAAGACGCCACGAGAGCAGACACCAAGGCAATACTGGAGCATCTCACGAAAATAAACACTGCCTACAATCAGGCGATTGTGGGCACTGATCAGGCTCGTCCTCGCGACCTCAAACCCAAGACCACTACAGAACCTCCGCACGAGTGAACGGCACAAGGTGTTCCGCTTCGGCTCATTCACCACAGGACACCCGCCTCAAGGCCGCAGAGCGGAAAGCACCTCGCGACATTCAGTCTGGCCACATGAAGCTCGCGTAGAAAAGCAAACCGGTTGGACAAGCGAGCAACTCGAACACTTAATTAAGCGCTACAAGAGACTGCCGAGCACGCCAACCAAGGAAGACTTGGATGCGGTCGCGGTAAAATTACTTGCGAAGAGATGGAACTCTACTGAGCGAACATGGACGGCCGCCGGGGCTGCTCCGTACCCCGACTTCGTTAAAATGGTTGTGGGTTACGCGCTCACTTCCAAGATGTGCCTTCCTGCGGTGGCCGACACTATTCTGGAAGCCCGTTACCAAGCACGCAAGGCCGGGCGAGTGTACATTATTGCGACGGACACTTAATTCGGATCTGCAACGCCGTTGCAATGGCGTTGCATCACGGTTGCAATGCAATCGCTATTAAACAAACTAGAGGGCCACGAAACTCGCGATCGTGTAATTTAAATGTTATTACGCCAAGGTAACATCGCTACGCCCGGCGAAACCGCCAGGGACTTTTCACGAAACCGATCTTAAGCAAAGGTCAGCGTGATTTTGTGTCACCCTTTGTGTCACCCGGATGGGTAAAAATGTGCATTTTCCTGATTCGGGTCTTCTTGGCCGCAGGTTCGTTGAAATTCTTTTGCCATTTAGAGGACCGCTTCTAGCTCCAAGACAGATTCTGGAAACAATCTTTGGCTTTATCGAGCCCGCCCCACTTCGCGAATAGCGTTGCACCATATTGATCGATTTCGGCTTGTGAAAGTGGCCAGCCTTGTCCGCTGCCTGGGAACACGATGTAGATGATGCCATGAGCTGTGCCGCCACTTTTGGGACTCGATGGAATCCCAAGCGCGTCTGCGAGCGCAATCGATGCTTCGCCGATCTTGCTTGCCGGACCGACATCAGCATAGACCGCATAATCATAGTCACTCTGGTCCGGCCGGATGATCACACCCAAGTCTCCCAGTTTCGCGCCGAGCCCCAATTTGCCCGGAAGAACAAAGAAATTGACCGACTCCGCGTTCACATAACGACGCGGATCTTCACGGTCGACTGAGGAATCCTCAAGAGACGTTGTGGAGATATAAAAGCCTGGCGCGGGATCAGAACCGCTTTGGACGACCGGGTTTCCGCTAGGCGCTCCATTATTGGTAACGAGTGCCCACCAGTTACCCGGCTTGCCGGCATTGCCTAGATAATCCAATCCCGATTTGTTATCGGGATGGTAAGCATGATAACCGCCATCTGCGTCGATCATCATGCCTGATTCATAGAAGAAAGCAGAATCGTCGTCCTGGAGTGTATTAATGTCGGAATAACCGACCCGTTTGAGGAATTTTAGTTGTGCCATAAGTTTATTGCTTGTTTTGTTAGAAGCTGCTGCGTCTAATTCTTTAGATCACTGCGCAGGTTGTTCAGAAACGTGTTATCATAAGGAACGCCTGTTTGAACGAAAATACTTTGGGCCGTGAAAACCGCGGCGCTCTTGGGGAGGCGTAGAAGCGCGAAGGCGCGATATCCCCCGGCGGGATTCGGTGCGGTAAAAGTGTCGGCGATTTCGGCCGCATTCGAGAGAGCAGTGGCAAGCTGCGTCACCAACTGAGGTTTGGCGGCCAATTGCGCCGACGCCTGCGCGGTTTTGGCGAACAGGACGGCGGCCGCATTGCGCGCATTGAGGAATGCGTTTTGATGCGCCTCTTCGAAAGTCTTTCCGTCCGCGACTCCTAGGAAGTAAAGATTGCGCTCGTCTGTCGGCAATTTTTCCGCCCAAGCCGGCGGGCGAATGCCATCGGCACTTTGATCTGCCCAGGCAGAAGGCAGCAGGATTTCGCTTAGGCCGGACGAAACCGAGCTCCCACCGGAGGCCACGCCGCCATTATAGATCGTGCTGTATTCGAGTTGGTCGATATCCGCAAGGAGACCCTCAAATTTCTTGCGCAAAGCCGCCTTCGTTTCCTCATCCAAGCTGGAGAACTGGCCCAGTTGATAGCCAAATGCGTCCAGCTTGTTCCGCACTTGTGTCGCCACCTTCTGATAAGCACGGTCGTCGGCAGGAAAGAATTGCCGGTTAATTGGTAGGATAAGCGCGCTCACCCCGGCGAGCACCGCTGCGCCGCCCTTGACCCATTTCTTCGTGGATGACTGTGCTAGCGCCACGATCGCGCCAAGGGCGGTCACCGCATAGGTCAAGCAGGCGATGGTATAACTACTCCTTTCCCAATGCCCAATTTTGCTCTCCACGTTTTTCATCTGTCCGTCAAGAAAGGGATCGGCTGATGCGTTGCCAACCCGAACGGTGAGGAACCAAACGCTGGTAACGATCAGTATCAGGGACAATACTTTTGTTCCAAGGCGAATATTCATATCAAGTATGATGTTCGCTGACTGCGGGCGCTTTCGCCCGGCAGCGTCATAGGCGGTGACCTGGAAATGGACTTCCCGCCGACTGTGAAGGGCTGCGCATCAATATAAGAAGGGTTGCCATTAGTCGCGCGAGAAAGCGCATCCACCAAACCATGACCTAGAACCTTCTCAGCCTTGGCAGGGTCCTTCAAAAGCTGCTGTAACCCTTCTTTTAAAAAGTCCGCGCGCCTGTCTAACCAGGAGAGCCAAAACTCATTCAACGCTGAGACAACGAGGCTAAATAAGAGATAGATAAATGTGAGGCCGATGGGTAAGTTTAGAACAGATAACATAAGTAGATGTTAATGTTTAGCGCCAAGATCATTCTCTACTCCCGGCAAAGGCGTAAACGCGATAAACCGCGGTTGATCTACTTGCACGCCTCCATCGATTACACGGTACCCTTTTGCCTGAAGATTAGCGATCTCCTGATCAGATAGCTTGTAAATTGCGGAAGCACCGGCTTCTTTATTCTGCTTAAAATAATAGCGCACGCTGTCCGTCCATACGGCGCTTTGAACTACGGCGAACTGACCTTTGCGCAGCGCGTTACGGCAAGTCGCATCCAAGTTCCTGGCCGAGGACAAGACCTGATGCCACTCACCTTCTCCTTTCGGATTAGCCTTCCAGGCGTTTCCAAATTGCACGTCAACATTCGTCGTCCCCTGCAGGTTCAGCGATCCGGAAATTTGGTTCACCGCATCCAAGCTCCAGCCGCCCTTTCCGTCGAGATCATAGCCAGAGACTCTACGTCCACTGAATAGGCTTATGGGCGACGCATTTTTAGGATCCATTGCCGCTTGCACGCCAGCATCGCCGATCAACGTCTTGGCAGAATAGTAGTAATCCTGGGCTCTGCCTGTTCGTAGAATAGTTCCCGGGCCTAATTTGTTCCAGTCGCTTGGATTTCTCGGATCGCCGATTGGTTGATTATAACCGACAAACCCTTGCCTTTGCAGATCCCGCTGGTATTCGCCAATCACAGGGTCGTGCGCACAGGCCGCTAAGAGCAGTGAAAGGACGGGGATAATGATGAGTTGTATTTTCATAACCTTACGATTGTTTGTTAGACTACCAAAAGCCGGCACGGCGACTTTACGAAACGAAGGATTTTGGCGGACATGACATGTCGCAGGACGTAGTTTTTTCATAAGCACTCTTCAAAAACTTTGTCGTTTCCGCGAATCCGCGCCCGACGATCGCGAGGCCCTGCCCGCACAAGTTTTAACAAAATCAGCGGAGCGTTGTAAAGCAAAACAACCGAGGAGCTGTTGCGCCTCGGCTGCCGAGATCAACCGCCCACGAATCGAGCAGCGCGGCTGCAGCTGCAGTCACGTCGTCATGTGCGAAATGGGGGATTGCTCCAATCGCCCAGGCCGGAGCTGCAGCTGATTTGATTCGTCCATCAAAGCGTCTCGCATTGGTGCACGTGCTGGATGCATGCCTTATCAATGAAGATCCCCTGAGCGGTATCGAATTCCAACCTTCGGCGCCAGGTTCAGCCTCGGGCGCACCTAACGGACAGACATTTTGCCCAGCGGTGAAATGTGATTATCGAGGCGGCGGAAGAGTCTTGAGCACGTTGTTCATCGCACTCTTGTTCTGAACGACCTCGTCATCCTGATTGATTTGTTCCCGCATTGTTTTCGCCGCGGCAGCGGACAGCATCCAGCCAAGCGGCAAGGGCACATGCATGTCGCGCAGATTAAAGTAGACAATATCCTTGGTCAGTGGTTGCGATGATTCCGCCTCGGGGGGCCCTTCAACGACAAGGGCTTTGAAACGCCGCTGCTGGCGACCAATTGCCTTTTGCGCGTAGGTGCCTCGTGCATCACGTGTGTTGAGGAGCGTGTAAAGCGGCGCGGTTAGCTCGCTCATAAATTGTCCTCTCACAACTACTGGTCTTGTGCGCTTTGGTCCCGGCGGTTCCGGTGCCGGCTTGGCCGGAGCAATTGACGGCTTGCGCGGATCGTTGCTGATCATAATGACTTTCACATCGACGTTGGCAATTTTCTTGTAGGCGCAAAAATCTTTGATCCGCATCGCGATCTCGCCAGCGGTCGTGGCCGCTGAATTCTCGAAATAGCCGCCATCGACAATGTGCGAGCCGTCTGGGAAACGCCCTGCCGGACTGACGAAGGTAAAGCGCGCGCTCATATGCGCAGCTGTGCTGAGCGGAATGTGGCAGGCAGCTTCCGTCGCGCCCAAGCTGTGACTCGCGAGTTTTTCGGCGGCGTCGTCCGCATCAAGAAAATTGTTTGTCACGCGGAGATTGCTTGTGATGATGCGATTGCCCTTTTCCACCGACGTGCCGTTAAGAAAAAGGGCCGGCATCCACTCGCGCGGGCCGGGTTTCCAAAGATCGACAAACGAATCGGCGAACCGATCATTGCCTATCGTGTCACGCCAAGCCTTCTCCCATCCCATCTCCAATGAGCGTCCGCGATCGAAATAAGGGACCGGGAAAGGAATGAATCGCTGGAGCAAATCCGGATAGAGCATGGAGGCGAGAGTCGGGGAAAGGAAGTCCTGGCTGAGGATTTTGTGCGCATTCTCTTGGAACGGACCTTGCGCTGGTTCGGCGAGCAGCGCATCAAAGATCGCCGCGCCAAGGCTTCCACCGGAGACTCCGCTGATCGCGAAAAGATGAGCCGCGAAATTCGGGTTCGCATCCTGGATAGCGCCAAGTACGATCGCTGTCCAATAAGCCGCGCGAATGCCGCCACCTGCAGTGGCGACGATGTAAAGCGGATGCATCCTGCCGCCTCCATAGTTTTTCTCCGCTAGACCGTACCAAGTTTGAAATGAGCTGAGGACATCGGCGCGTTTTACCTCTTGGGGAGGAACGACGCGGATGACATGGTTGTCGTTCCAAAAGCTGAAGAGAAGGGCAAGTAAGAGAAGGAGGCTGATCACGGGAAATTGCCACCGGCCGCCAACGAAAACGAAAAAGCTGCCGAAAGTAACCGACGAGGCCGCGGCCAAAAACAAGATAGTTCCCATGCCCATATTTTGGGCGACGGCCACGGGCGCAACCGTGAAGGCAACAAAGAGCACGACCGAGATCAGTGCCACAGCGCCGACACCAAGCATCGTGCTGTGTTCAAGCTCGCGCACGTGCTTGATTTGACGCGGCGGCATCGCGCCGATAAGGCGGCGTCGCCAAACGAGCAGCAGATAAAAAGTAACTGCCAAAACTCCACAGAGACCGGCGAAGCCCAGCAGCCAACATTGCGCCGGTTCCGCAGGAGCGTAGGAACGCGAGGCGACAAAAAATCCGCAGCCGACGATGATTATCGGCGCGATCCCAAGCAGCCGCGGCACATGGGTCTCAGCACGCTTCGAACTTGGCGTGGCGCGAGCGGTGCCGGGAAAATCAAAATAGAGGAGCACGCGAGCGGCGTACCAACTGCATATCGCCCAAAAGATCAAAGCAATGAAGAAAAGGCAAACGCGGAGCCATTCCCATTGCCCGCCAATGGCCGTGCCTTCACCAACTGTGCGTAAAATTTCAGTGCCTTGAGCAACACCGAGAAATATAGGACAGGCAATGACCGCGACAATGAAACTGAATCGGCACGGCTTTAATTCCGCGTAAAGATCACGAATACGCCACCAGACGCGTTGAATGGGATTGCCTCGATTGCTCTTTTGATTGGATTCGGTGTTCATACTGGACGCGCCGGCGTCAAAGCGCCGGCAGTAGGGATCAGGCGGTTTGAGTTTTCTCGTCTGGACCGCCGACTAATTTGCGCAAAGCGTTGTTGCGATTTAGCCAGCCGGCAAGGAATTTCTGAATGGCTGGCCTCTTCGCGACAATATTGCGATATAGCTCTTCGCGCGCGGGGGTCATCGGCATCTTCTTCGGCAACGACGTTGCCCTGCTTGTCCCGCACGACCTCCCATTGCAATACGAAATTAACCAATCGTTCAAATCGTTCGTCGCGTGCCATATCAAACTCCTTCCGGCGTTTGCTCAGCTGGTCATGAAACGCGCGCGCTGAAATACCTGTTCGACCATAGGGGAATCTGCCTATTAGGTTTGCATCGACGGCACTTCGTCAGTCAAGAACACAATTACGTTCTAGTGCTGTTACGCTTTCGCGTAAACTTCAGCGCCCTCGTCAAAAAACTCCGCTGATTTCTCCTTCATTCATTTTTCGAACGCTTCGTTTTCATTGATCCCCTGCGAACATCTTCGGTTATTTTCATCGAGCAGAAATGCGCGCCGTACATGGAACAAGAGTGCGCGGTCTTGGCCCCCTTTCTCGCGCCAGCGTTTCATCGTGGAACTCGCGCGCGGTTTCGGAATGGAGCGAGAGATTGAGTTGATCTTCCCAGCGAAATTCGAAACGCGCCTTTGAAATGGCGTTGTTGCGGTACTGCGCGCCCGGATGACCTTTGGCGGGATCGACGGCGTGCGCCGTGGTTTTGTAGGCGATGACGCTGTCTTTGACTGTCTTTCTTGTTCGGCAAACCAGATGTTCCTTCGGCGTCACGTAGCAAAAGCACGGCGCAACTGTATATACGTTTGTGAGCTAATTGCCCATTTTTGAGATTTGGAAGCGAAAAACGGAGCAATTACGTCTCGAACCTACAGAATTGCGTTACCGGTCCGAGCATTCGAAAGAGGACATGCTCAAGATCGCACGATCGCATTTACCCGAAGGCGACGCGCGCAGTTTGAAACTGCTTGCCGGTTATGCGTTGGGAACCGAAAAGAAACAGGTGAGCGGCATTGTGGAAGCGCTTGAAAGCGCGCGTTATCGAGCAAAGCAGGATGGTCGAAGCGAAGCGACATTCGCCGATATCGAAGCGGCGCTCATTAATGACCATAAATTCTTGAATCCGGCACCCACAGCGGATTTGCAGTCGGCGCACACGAGCGTTGGAAGGCCAGTGAAACCATCAGGCAAGGAAGTTGCAAGATTGCAGATCAGTTCGCCGGGTCGCGCGGGCGACGATTCTGAATTGCCGATTTCAGACCGGCTTGGTCCGCGGAGCACGACCGAATCGACGTTACGGCTGACCTTCTGCAAGGCACGGCGAATTTAATTCGCGAACGGGCGACGATGGATGTTCATTGGCGCGTTGATCGTGACACCGTTCGCCACAATTTTGTCCGCAACCACAATCGTGCTGTTCAGTTCGAATTGGTAAGTCGCATCGGAATTAAGCGTCAGTGAACTTTGGATTGTTAAAACGCCGGGACTCATTCCCGGTGAAATCAATGCACCCGTGTCCCTCCAGTCCCGATAGTCACCGCGCCGCTAATTGCCCCCGTGCCGCCAAGCGGGTCGGCTGTAACCCGAACGGCGCCCCCGGTGCCAGTGCCTGAGCCAGTCGAATTATTGACTACCAGTGTACCGCCGCTTACCCTTGTGCCGACCGTATGCTTGACTGAGCGAATGATCACAGCGACTGGAAGGGGCGAACTGCTCATGCGCTGGTTCCTGGCGTTACCAATCCGCAAGCATCAATTGGCTTCTGTGTGCGCCGCCGTCCTCCTCATGGCAGCCACGGGGGCCTCGCAATCTCCGCAGGCCGGCGGAGCATCGCCTGCGCCATCAGCTTCCGCCGCATCGGCCACGCCGACCGTAGCGACAACGCCGCCGAAGCCGGTTCTCAAACTTTCCGTGACACTTGTCGGTGCGAACGATAGCAATGACGCGCTGTCGCTGGCAGCGCCGCTTGGAGCTCCGGTGTCGCTAATCCTCGTCGTTAAGGAACCACCGGCAGGACACCCACGCGGGGGGCTGCGCATCTTCCCGTTCTTGTCGCAGGGAGAGCAGCCGGCAGCCATCGCGACCGCAAAAATTCACACCGGTGAAAGTAACGCGACCGCAACTGAATCCACACCGGTCACGTTAGACAAGCCCGGTCAGATCGCTTTCTCCCTCGAGTTCGACCGGCTTCGCCCTGGCAAGACGTACAAGGGACAGCTCTTCCTCACGTCGGCCGATCTGCTCCATCACTGGGACATCACCCTGACCACGGAAGGACGCGGAACAGTGGCCGTCGATCCTGTCGGAACGCTGAAGTTCGTCACACTTCCATGGAAGACGGAGACCGGGTCCTTCTCCTTTACCCTCTACGATAAATCCGAAGGAGGACCGTACCATCACGTGCGCGTTCGCTTTGAGCCTTCACCCTCAGCGAATTCCAAAGCGCTCACATCGAACTTCGTTCTCGATACGCTCTCCTTCTGGGAGAACGATAAGCGGATCGACCTCGCGCGACGGGGCGCGAATGCCCAGAGAGCCACGGACGAGGCCGTGACCTTAACCAAGGCACGGACGTTCACGACACGGGTCGAATCGCTGTCGCCTGGCGAATATTCCGGCATGCTGCACTTTGCCGCTGATGAGACTTCCGACGACGCGGCGGACGCGAGACTGCCGTTGCTGATTCAAGTGCGCGACGTTTGGTGGCTCCCAGTCGTGGTTATTCTGATCGGCTCTGTCTTCGGATGGTTCAGCTCGAAATACGTCGTCGGCGCAGGTAAGGCGCGTGATCTGTCGCGGCAAGTCAAGGAGCTTCGCGCCCGCGCCGACTCTCTCGCCCATCGTTCCTCCATTCCTCGCGGCGGATGGGAGTTCCCGAGCGAGGCTGTTTCTCTGGGCTTTGCGCGGTTGGGCATCACGTTGAATCGACTCGCAAAGCTGACGGCGTCGGCCGTGGAGGTCCTTTTTCGTGCGGACGAAATCGAGCAGCTTCGGCAGGGTGCCGACCTGCGCTTAGGGGCACTCGAATCATTGCGCGACACTCGCTTACTCGTCCAGAGCGGCTCTGCCGACGGTCGTCCGGCGGCGGAACTGGCAATCACTCATTTACTGCGCAGCGCCACCGATTTGCTCGATCAGCCGACGTTCGGGGCGACCGAGCAGGCTAATCTGACCAAATTATTGGACGCCGTGAAGACATGGGCGGACGACAGATTCGCTCCGTTTGTTGACGCGTACCAACAGGCAATTCTCGCGCGCCGACGCGGCAACGATTGCCCGGATCAGCAGGATATTGACAGCCTAGATGAAAAGCTCCTGCTAATCCGCACGCAATTGAAAGATCTCGTCAAGCTCTTACCGGACGAACCAACGATCAAGGGGCAGACCGCGCTCACGGACCTCGGGGCCTCCGATAAGAAGGTCGCGCGAACCTTGCTGCTCTGGCGAGAGCGCAACCAGCCCTGGTCAGACGCCCTCGCGGGGGCGGACAAGGCTGGCGAGATGCTCGATAAGCTGTTTCAGCTGGTCGATGCGAAGTTTTGGGAAGCCCTGAAAATCGCGGCCAACAATGGCGAGCTCGTGCTCGACCGCAAATTTACGAGTCAGGAGAAACCGCGGACCTACGAAGTCGTCGAAATCGACTTGAAGTCCGATACACCAGGCTTCGAAGTACAGCGCCTCCGGGATCACCCAATGCGCGTCAGATGGCGCATCGAATCACCACCCCGCGGAGCCGCTGTCCGGACGACAGAAACGGACGGGCTCACGTTGGTGCAGTACTTCCCATCAGCTGGGAACGTCACGGTCAGCGCGACCCTTTGCTGGGAGGGTCAAAAGATTCCTATTCCTATCGAGACTCCGCAGCCGGGACAGACGGAGACGCGGAACAGCTTCGAAGTGGTCGCGAACCCGGAGTACGGAAAACGTTGGAGGTTCATAACTGAATGGACTCAGTATGCGGCAATCGCCGTTGCTGCGCTCTTTGCCATCGTCACGGCGATGGGGACGCAATATGACTCGACGTTCGGGACCATGACTCAGTATTTGACAATGTTTGTCTGGGCGGCCGGCGCCGGAACGGGCGGCAATCTGTTTAGTCAACTCGGCGCCAGCTCGGCACCCGGCGGAGCGGCCGCCACACTCAAATGACACTGGATATTCGATGATTCTCAGCGCTGATCGCATTGTGCCTCGTGGCTCCGGTCGTCGGCCGCGCTGCTAGCTCAAAGAAGGCTCTTGGGAAGATTACTTTCAGTGAATGCATCTCACGGCGACGAGATAATTTTTGCTCGCCCAACGACGAGGGCGGCGCGTTCTTTTATTCCGATCAAACCAAGACCAAACCTGCCGAACCTGCGCGAGTAGTCGTTCGAGGATTGCAGCCGTTTTCTCAAGTCGTGTTGAACTTGTAGCGCCTGCTTCGTCCATCGAATCGCGGCTTGCTCCTCCGTTTCCTGAAATTAAGGGAATTTTGTCGCCGCAAATTGGTTTCCCAATGGCACATATCGGCGAAGTTACAACGCAGTTACTTTAGTAACTGATCTCAACGCGGCGATGTCGGGCGCGTTCGGCCGGATTATCGGAACCGTCCGGTTGTGTTTCTCTGGCACAGTCAGGTGCGACGCCTCTGCCCTTGGCAGTGATCCGCTCAGAGGGGATTTTTCCCCAAGTGATAAACCACTGGCGCACCGTATTCGCGCGGGCCTGCGACAGCCGCTGATTGTAGCGCGCGCTCCCCAATCCATCAGTGTAGGCCTCGATTCTAATATTCGGAGCGTCTGCCTTGCGGATTTCCGCCGTGATTTCTCGCAAACGGTTGGCCGCTTCGGGAAGAATATCGGACCGATCGAAATCAAAAAAAAGCGTCGGACGGCACGCGAATTTTTGTTTGTTCGGGACAATTGCAGTCCTTTCCGTCTTTTCCGGGAGCTCCACGTTCGCCCGGTTCGCCGCGCTCGCCCCTCTTCGCGCCTAGTCCCAATTCAAACTTCAGGCCTTCGCCAATCGCAACTTTTCCAACCTCCGCCCCGGTGGCGCGCAGGTAGGCCCAGGCAAGCTCTGGATTTAAAGGCAAACTTAATCTCTCGGCCGAGCGAAGGGACTCTAAGGTTTTGGCGTCGCTGCTGTTCGGGAGAGTCAAAACTGTAAAGGCGCCTGTGACTTCCGGAACCAAAATTGCGATTGCTTGCGGAGAAACTGTTTTTGGCTCTTCGACAACAGGCCACACCAAGCCAGTGAAAGCCGCGCAGCTGATGAGAAAGATGCCAAGAGCGAAAAAGCCGAGCATTACCTGAAACAACCGCCAGTAGTATTTTTGCGCTCTTCGCTTGGATCCCGTTGCCCGTCTGAGAGACTGTAAAAGGTCCTGCTGCTCTGTTGCGTCCGTCACGTAGTCGAGTTTGGCCCGACGCCGGTTGCAACTCTCTAAAGCGTTGGCGTACTTCGTTAGGCTAACAAGAAACCAAATTGCACATAGCACGCATAAGAGGAGACTAACCGCCGAGGCCGCGCCGAGACTTCTGATGAAAAAGCAAAATGAGCCGAGCTGTTTAAGAAAGTTCGCTTCGACTCCGAGCAAAGCCGAAGCGGTGATAGCGATCCAATTGCCAGTTTGCCGATACCAGCCGAGCGTTTCCGGTAGCTTCTCGTCGCCGATGACGCTCATTGGCGCCAATTCAATCCTCAAACTCCGGCGGTTTACACCATCTATTGAGCACGCTCTCGCCCGCCTCCTCGGATACTATTCGAATCTTGCGCGGATAGCCTTTTATACCTATATAATCTGAATGATCTGAATTTTTGAGCAGGTCGTCCCGAAGTTTTCCGACCTTGTTCCGAAGTTGCCTCATAGTAACGAGTTCCAGTTCTTTCGGGAACGAGTCGGCGAAATGGCCTTGGACGCGATTAAAGAGAAGATAAAGGGTTCGATTAGAGGTAAAAAAAGATTCTTCATGCTGATCATCAAATAATTGCTTTAACAGCTCAAAGATGTGCTCGATGAATAGTGCTGTGTATTTATTCTCCTCGGCGGGCATATTATATCCCCTAGTCGCAGACTGATTTGTAATCGCTTACGGCTCCAGATACGTTGGATCATGAACCTCTTGTCAAGACAATTAAGTGGTCAATGTATTCCACACCGGCGCGAAGTGTAGACTTGGCCGCGCCTGTTCGGAATACCAGGACAAAGTATTTCGCAATCTTCGGAGAAACGGATTCAGTGCGACGAGGTTTGGAGCTTCATTGGCGCGAAGGAAAAAAACTGTACGGCGGAAATGAAAGCCAAAGGCGCGGGCGATGTTTGGACATGGGTTGCGCTCGATCCTGATTCCAAACTCGTGCCGTGCTGGTTCGTCGGCCAGCGTCATGTTGGGTGCGCGTATCATTTTTTGGCCGATTTGAAAGACTGCTTGGCGCATCGTGTGCAACTCACAACCAAAGCCGCCAGATTGCAAATCAACTCGGGTAAACCGGAGTGCGACACATCGGACTTTTTGGACATTGGACACACTGAGTACTTTCGAAAATAAACCGGCATTAGCTAGCACCCTCTTGTTTTTCGCGGAACTGCGTTTTCTAGACTCTAAAACTGTTCCACCGCTGTTTCATTTGCAGAGGAAGTCTCAGTTCATTGGGCGGTTGCTCAATCGAACACGATTTCTGCTTCACATTCGCGCGACCGTTGACCATAATTGGTTGTGGCCGAACCGTCGAACATCGATCCTGCGCAACCCCAGCAACCTGTCCGGGAATTGAGAGCGACGATAGATAAGCTAGAACTCGGGTCACAGTCCGAGGGTAGTTCGGCGAGTCATAATAAGAACGAAGTCTCGCCTCTTCTACTCACTATCCTTGGAGCGATTGGAACTGGGATCTTGGCAATTTCAAATAGCTTTTTCCAGGCGAAACAAGCGCATGATTTGGAACAGGACAAATTGCGTTCGACCCTAATTTTGAAGGCCATTGAATCCCCTGACGCCAACGAGCGAAAAAAAGCGCTCGCGTTTTATGTTGAGGCTGGGCTCCTGAGCGACCCGGGAGGGAAGATTTCTGCGATCAAGCCCGAAAGTATTCCACAAGCGCCGGAATCGAAGGGCCAATTTCTCGAGCGAATCGGCTATTCCGACATTACGAGAGTTGGCGAGGCGATTGTATTTTCCGCAGGCATGTTCATTGATCCAGACGGCGCGCCTCGCGCATATCATCCAGATGGCAAGTCAGGCCTTGCTTTTCTAGGTAACATAGGAAAACCGGGCAATTGGTGGGGATTGGTAACCGCCGATGGGACGCCAAGGGGCAAACCGGTCGTTCAAGGGGCGGGCGATCCTGCCCCTGGTTACTATATTTCGACTACGGCGTTGCAGGACGAGTCCAAAGCAAAAACTGACCCCCGTCGATATGTCGACTCCAGCACGATTCCGTACATTGTTCTTCCTGCGAGATTGACCGGTAACGTTGGCGAAAAGCTGGGAGATCTTTCGGCTGTTTACAACAGATCGAGCGGAAACCTGGGATTTGCTGTATTAGCAGATTTTGGACCATCGAACTTCATAGGTGGAGGTTCAATTGCGCTTGCCGAAAGCCTCGGTTTGCCTTCTAACCCGAATACAGGTGGTGTAGCTAGAGGAATCACATATCTCGTTTTTCCGGGTTCAGGAGGCGCGTGGCCAAAGACAGTGGAAGAAATCGACCGAGAAGGAGCAAAGCTATTCCAAGCTTGGGGTGGTCTTGATCGCCTCAAGCGCGAGAGCCAGTAAAACCTCGGATTTATACATGCCTAAAAGACTAGGGACTTTTGACGAGCGTCTGGGGATCAAAAACGTTTGTCCAACCTAGTCAACTCGACAAACAGCTGCGGGCGCGTCCGGTCATCGCATTGCCAGCATTGCTCCCGCGCTTTCGCGTTCTTCCGGATTACAGAATATTCTTGTAAGCGTCCAAGATGCGCTCTGGAAGCTTGGATTTGCGACCCGGCTTGTGTTTCACGAAGCGCGAGATGCGGAAATGCCTGCCTTTACGGAGCGACTTTTGAATTACAGAACGGATGTCGTGATTTGGTTTCTGCCAAACTCGAAAAATCTAAATGTCGCTGCACGGCTCCTGGATTGCGGTGTACGACTGATTACCATTTGGTGATTGTTCGGCGACCCCTGGCAAATATTCCTACTCCGTCGACCGAGAAAATGCGTTTCGGGAGGGTCTGATTGCTTGGAAAAGGGATGAGATCCACTCGATTACGGTTGTGCGTCAAACCGGTTGCGAGTCCGTTGCTAAACTCGCGGCAATTGAAGCTTCTCTCTGTGAGGTCGGAATACCGCACACCATTGCAAACCTGGAAGCGTGCTGTGCGCGAGAGCATCTTTGGACATTATCCCAACGAGATAATTCCGCCGTGATCTTTCCGTCATCCGAGTTTGCGGCGCTCTTGGGGTCTCGAAATCCGGCTCAGTTTCGAGCCCTTCTTGAACGTCGCGTCCTGCTCGTTGATGGGCTGATCGATCTGCCATCGGGAGATTCATTTGAGACAACCGTCGACTTCATTGCTGTTGATTGGCAGCTGCAAAACGAATCGGGCGCGACCTCGTCAGTCCCGCGCCTTGTAAGAGCGGGGCGACACCTATCGTCTTCCAAGCAAAATGGATGCAGCGCCAAACCAAAAGGCGAGCTGACTCCGTCAGCTTAGTTTTAGCCCTTAGCCGCTTTCCGTCTTGCTGCCCATCGAGCTTTCATCAATTGGGAAAGCCTCTTCCGTCCAGCAGCGGTGATTCCGCCTTTTTTTCCCGCCGCGGTCCTCCGACCCGTTTTGCCGCTTGATTTTTGCTTTGTCCAACGAGCTTGGGCGGCCGCTGACAACTTGGCCCGAGTCGCCGCAGACATTCTTCGTCTGCCGCTCTTGGATGTTAACCGCGTTGAAGTACCGCCGAGAATTGAAGCAAGCCGTCTTTCGAAGGCATCTATTTGCCGACGGATCGAGACCGCTTCTTCTAAAGCTTTGAGGGATAGTTCCATGCCCACTTAATAGCGGCTCTTTGGCTGGAGGCAAACTAAGTTTCCACGTGACCGTCCCGACAAGAGTTTATGGACATCGGACACGCCGAAATGACTCAAATATTCAGCGAAGGTACAAAACTGTACCTTTGCAGAATATTTGAGTCTTTTTTGGCCACGGGATGTCCAAATGCGCCCTGGCGGTACTGACTAAATCATTGCAGCCCCCATTGCAGGGTCAGTGCAAGCCGATTTCCGGTCGTGTCCTAATTTGAAAATTCATTCAGAAAGCCATTCATCGCGTTCATCGCGTAAAATGCCCCCCTTATCGAAGTCTTCATAAGGAATAACCTTCTTTATTCGTTCTTCAATTTTAGACATTAAACGCGCAAGGCTTCCTGGATTTAGTGGTTGCCGTTGCGCTTGAAGGTGATCGCCGCCAGAACGCTGCAATCATCCTCGATTACCTTAAGAGTCTCCTTCATTTCCTTGCTTTGCTCGCAATCGCTACTTTGACGGCGGATTGCGGCGAATCCACGGGCGGGATGCCGAGCACGGCGATTGTCCTATCTTGATCGCCGTCGCGGTAGCTCCATGCGTACGCTCGTTTCGCTTTTGGATGTCCGATCAAATCAAAAACCTCAACCGTTCCTTGCCACGCAGTTTGGCCTTCGACGATTTCTTTGACCGGCACGGATTCGACGTGAAGGGATTCGCAACCATGTGTTGCACGGATGGCGTCTTTAAGTTTCGTAATCTTCTTATGCGGCATTCACCAAATCAGACACCGTCCATGCGCTCTTTTCAATCCCGGCTTCCGTTGCGGGCGTGCAACGAAGCGAGCCGTGCGTTTTCACGAAATTGTAATGGGCCAAATGCAGTTAGGACACTACCCGATTTCCACGCCAAAATAGCCCGCTCACCTCACACCCCCCCTCTTTCGCTGAATATTTGAGTACTTTTCGGCCACAGGATGTCCAAACGCGACCGGCTTCCCTCGTAAAAAACTGCGGTAGGGGTGCGAAGCCGTTTGGACACGGGAAAGACTCAAGTCCGAAGAAATGACTCAAATATTCCGCAAACGCTCCGGGGAATGCGTGGTCCGTAAGTAGCTCATCCTCAAGCTGCTTCAAGCTGTTTCAGGCTGATTCGACCAATTCGCGAAAGTACTCAAATATTCCGCGAAGGTACAAAACGGGCCGCAGGAAATGCCAGGGAGGGGATTCGAACCCCTAAGGATTGCTCCACCAGATCCTAAGTCTGGCGCGTCTGCCAATTTCGCCACCCTGGCCAACGAATTTTAGAGTTTAGATTTCGAATCTGCGATTTCAATGCTGGATCTTTATGGCGCTTTCGGCGTGGCGCGCCCAAAGCCCAGATTGTGAGCCCATCATTGAGAAACGTGACGTTATCTCAGGACTTCGCCTTGACCCCGTTGATCGCCATACCCTCCGACTCCGCCGGTATTCGGATTCGGAATGTACTACCGCGGCCAACAGCACTTTCGATGTCCAGGGTGCCATTGTGACGTTTAACGATGCCGAAGACCATGGACAAACCGAGGCCAGTGCCTTTGTCCCCTTTTGTGGAAAAGAACGGTTCCAGGCAGCGGGTCCGTACGTCGTCGCTCATGCCAGTCCCGGTATCCGAAATCTCGGAAAGCACCGCCTTGTCTTCGGCGCGCGAGCGGAGAGTGACGGTTCCACCCGTGGGCATCGCATCCACGGCGTTGAAAATAAGGTTTGTCAATGCCTCGCGCAGCTCGGCGGGATTTCCGCTGACCGGCGGAACTTTTCCGAGGTCGAGCGCTACCTCGATCTTGTGTCCGGAAGCGAGCGCCTGCGTCTTCCACTTTGGCTGTGTGAGCGAAACGGATTGCTCGATCACTTCGTTCAAATCGACGGGAGCGAATATGTCTTCGCTCTCGCGGCTCCGATAAAAGTTACGCAACCGGCTTACGACCTGCGCCGCGTCGCGCCCGGCGGTGTTCATTGTTTTGAGGTAGCCGAGCGCAATGTTGCGGTCGGCCAAAATATCGGGCTCGGTCAGGAGCAGATCGCTGTAACCGATGATCGACAACAGCGCGTTGTTGAAATCATGCACGACACCTCCCGCCATTTCCCCGAACGCACGAAGTCGTTCCTGCTGGACGATCTGGTTCTGCGTTTGCTTCAATTCAGTGAGCGCGGTGGTTAGTTCCGCCGTTCGTTCGGAAACTTTCTGCTCCAGGACTACGTTTTGTTTTTCGAGCTCGAGGTGCAAGAGACGAGTCCTGAGAAGATTGCGAATACGCATGAGCAACTCGGTCATGTCGAAGGGTTTTTGCAGAAAATCCGTAGCGCCTGAGGCCAAAGATTTCCGCTTCGTCTTCGGATCAGATTCGCCTGTAAGCACCAAAACGGGCAGAAAGGCGTCCGGGGGTAGGGTGTGCCGAAGTTCGTGGAGTATGTCGAATCCGGTTACATTCGGCATATTCAGGTCGAGTAGGATCAGATCGGGCTGCAATGCAAAGATTCGCTGAATCGCCTCCCGCGAATCGGTGAGGCTTGTGTGATTTGCAAAACCGGTGCGATTAAAGACGTTTTGCAACAGACAGATAATCCCCACGTCATCGTCAACGATCAGAATGCGCGCCTGTTTGAGATCGTCTTCAGTGATTGATGAAGTATTCATTCTCGTGACGGGAAAATATCCCGCGAGCTAGCTCGGCTCGCCTCCGCCCTTTCCTGGCGTATCTACCTCCAAGAGAATCATATCCAGCACCCTTTCACAGAGTTTGTGGTTAACTTAAAGCACGAGACGTGCTCGGTTGCTGGGCACAGCCTATAATTGTGCTGCCCCAAAGCGTATCGTTCCTCCTGTGGGCAGGCAGGAGTCGGTGTCCGTCGCCTCCGCTTCCCCGATGGCCAAAAGGCGGCCTATGAACGCCAAAAAAGCGACGACGCAGAACCGTCTGCCCTGAGGATTTTTCCACCAGATCCTAAATCTGGCGCGTCTGCCAATTTCGCCACTCTAGCCACTGAATCTTAGAGTTTAGATTTCAAACTGCTCCAGCGGCAATCTCGGTTCTGAATTCGACGTTGGATGTTGGACGTTGAGCGTTGGACGTTTTCTGCGGTCTATCGCGCATGTGGCGTCCCGCGTTGAATGCCACGTTGCGTCGTCAGATAAACCGCAAAACTCCCAAGCCAGTGTCCGCCTTCGTAATGTTCGCCGGTCACCGCCGCTAGCCCCGCACGCCGATGCGCTTCGGCCGCGGCTGAAAGATGGAACCCGCGCGGATCATCGGCGGGAAGCGCGGAAATGATTCCTTCCAACATCCATGCGCGGCTCAAGTTCAATCCGTCGAGATGCGCCAGCTTCGGATCGCTCGGGTCGGGCGAATGCGTGACGGGCAACCATTCACGGGTAGGCGCCTCGCTCTGCATGCCACGCCGAAGCTCGGCGGAGGCGGGTCCAGGTGTCGTTGGAATTTGCGGCAAAAATTCCTTTAGCCAACTGGCGAATTCCTTTTGCGAAAGCACGCGGCGCATCACATCGGCTTCACCAAGACAGGGCGAAAGAAAATCTTCGCCGGACGGCTCGTAAGCGAGCGGGCAATTTTTGTCGGTCAGGAAGAATTTTCGCGCTGAATCGCCGACCAGTTTAGCGAAAGATTCGTCGCCGACGGTGCGCGCGTAATCGAGCATCAATCCGAGCCCGAAGGCGGTCTGATCGTGCTCGCCGATTCGCACCGGATGTGACAATTTCGGTAGCCACGTTTTCAAGCGCTCGACTGCAGCTTCTTCCAGGGGCCGCAAATTCGCTGACATCTCTCCCGCTTGCGGATCATCCCATTCGCGCAGCTCGGCGCACAATTGCAGCAGCCACGCCAATCCATAGGGGCGCTCAAAGCTCGCGCGGCCCGCCCCGCGAAGATAAGCGGCCTCTTGTTTCAAATTGTCCGCCGTCAGACTTTGCTTCAGCGCTTCGCGAGCTGCGCCTGCAAAACTTGCATCGGGAAACGTTCGCACCAGCCGAACGAGCAACCAATGTCCATGCACGGACGAATGCCAGTCGTAGCAGCCGCAAAACGCCGGCGTGAGTTTGTGCGGCGGCGCGACATCGGCATCGCTATTCAACACGTGACTGATCTTGTTCGGATATTCCTTGTGCACGCACGCAAGCGCCAGCTTCGCGAACCGCTCCGCCGCTTTCGCGTCGAATCCGCCAGCGGACGGATCTGCCGTGGCGGACGCCGGAGCAGCAGTCTCGGCCGCGGCCGTGGTCAACGGGACCAGGAGCAGAACAAAAACGCGACACGTCATTTTGCTGCCAATCATCGCCGGTGGGCAAATGTCTGTCGAGCCTACGAATAATCCGGTAATGGCTCAGTTTGAATCAGGGGATTTTCCAAAGCCGCTTCCAAATTCGGAATCCCCGTTCTCCGACTGCGACCAAAACCAGAAATAGCGGAAGAATCAGCCAAACCGCCAATGCCTTTAGTCCGGTCAACCATAGAACCAGAACAAGGGGAACGATGACAAAAGCAACCAATAGCTGATGAGCGCCAGACGCAATCTCGCAACAGTTTGCGACTACGGTGCGAGGACGTGCCAATTCAGATGCAAG
>DATMPQ010000149.1:0-8221 GCA_035567015.1 Chthoniobacterales bacterium
GTCATGACGAAGCAGCGGCGGGTGTATTTGTTGGGCGGATCGTCGCTGTTCGATCTCGCGCGCAGAAAAGGAACCCCGTTTTTATATTTGAGGACGGTAGCGTTTTGGAACGCGAAGGTGTCGCGCTCGAAACTGAAAGCGGCTGCAAAGCTGCTGCTTTGTGTGAGCGCGACAAGAACGCCAGTCCGGAATATTTGCGGGAATACCCGCCGGTCGCTGCGAATCATCTCACGAACGGATCGAGGCAGCTGCGCTTTTGCCTTCGGTGAAATTGCCCAGTCCCCGGAATTTTTCGTAGCGTTTCTTGAGCAACTGTTCGACCGGCGTTTCAGTGACGCGCTGTAAATTTTGCCGGAGCGCGGAGCCCAGATTCGCCGCCGCCAGATCGTGATCGCGATGAGCGCCGCCTTCGGGCTCGGGGATGATTTCATCGACTACTCCGAGCCTCAACAAATCCTGCGCCGTCAATTTCAGTGCCTCAGCGGCCTCGGCGGCGTGACGCCGATCTCGCCATAGAATGGCCGAGCACGCTTCCGGACTGATGACCGAATAGTAAGCGTTCTCGAGGATCAATACGCGGTCGGCAACGCCAATGCCAAGCGCGCCGCCGGAGCCGCCTTCCCCAATAACGGCGGCGATAGTTGGCACGCGCAGGTTCATCATTTCGCGCAGGTTTACCGCGATCGCTTCGGAAATGTGGCGTTCTTCCGAACCGATGCCGGGAAAGGCCCCCGGCGTATCGATCAGCGAGATCACGGGCATGCCAAATTTTTCCGCCAGTCGCATCAGGCGCAATGCTTTGCGATAACCTTCCGGATAGGCGCAGCCGAAATTGCGCATTACGTTCTCCTTCGTATCGCGCCCTTTTTGGTGCGTGAGGACCACGCAACGCTGTGCGCCGAGCATGGCAAGGCCGCTCGGCATCGCTTTATCGTCGGCGTAAAGACGGTCGCCGCGCAGCTCGATCCAATTGGTGAAACAGCGTTCGATATAATCAAGCGCGAAGGGGCGTCGCACATGCCGCGCGATTTGGACGCGCTGCCAGGCGCTCAGATTGCTATAAATTTCGCGGCGGGTTTCGTGGATCTTCACCTCAATTGCCTCAACTGCCGAGTCAAGATCGACATCGTGCTCGTTGGAATGATCCTTCAAATCTTGCAAACGCCGTTGCAGTTCGAAGATTGGTTTTTCAAAATCGAGTGGATGCGATTCCATTTTCGCTAGTCTGTAATGGTGACAGGCGTCTGCTTGTTTACAAGAGCGCTCAGCTCTTCGAGATCGGAAGCGGCCAGGCCAAGGCCTTGGGGTGGCGGCGGCTGCGCGAGAGTCGGATGCGCGGAATCGGCCACCGAATAAAGGGTGTAAGCCGGCACGCCAAGCCGGATCCAGCGGGTGCTGCCGATGTACTCCTTGCTGCCGAAACCAATGCGCTTCCCGTCCCTCCACGCCATCGTCTCCGCAACCTTGGTGGTGAGTTTCGGAGGCTGTTTCGCTGCCAGTTTTTCATCGCGCACGTGATATTGCTTGAAGAACGCGCCGTGCTCGAGCAGCACGACGAGTTTCGCTTTGCGTTGAATGACGATGGAGAAATCGGGATGCGAAACAAGCAGGCGATCGCCAATGTGAAGCATAGTGCCGCTTAGATTGTTCATGCGCATGATCAGTTCGGGCGTTGATTTGACCTTACGTGCAACTTTCGCCAGCACGTCGCCTGGCTTGACGATGTATTCCTGTTTCTCCGGGGAGGGAGTGCGTGAAAGCAGGACGTCGATGTTTATTTCACCCAGCAGATCCTTGGCTTCTTCGACATGCAGACCAGTGGGATATTCCTGAATGAACGCGGCCAGCGCGTCGCGAGCCTCGGCCAGTTTGCCCTCCTGGCGTAATTTCGCCGCAGCCTGAAACTCCGGCAGGCTGATGTCCGGCGTTGGCTCAGGCGGAACGTCGCCGTGCTGCTCGTGACGCACAGCGATCTCCTGTTTGAAGAAAAGACGATAACTAAAGAAGGCGGCGCCGCCGAATATGATCAAAGCCAGCAATAAAACGAAGAGCCACTTCATGGATGGAACAACGCGACGATCAATCTACGAATCGTGTCGCCCATGAGTTTCAGACGCGACCCCCGATGCGACAAGCAAATGATCGAGCGCCTTAGCCCTTGTCCAACTCGCGACCGGGAAAGAAACGGCGCCAAAGGCGAAAGAACGCGCGCTCCTCTTCAAGACTCCAGGTGAAGTGGCAATTCTCGCAGTAAAATTCCTTCTGGAAAATCTTGAGTGCGAAAAGAACGCTTGCCACTGCCGGCGTGAGAAACTTTCGCGTCAGCTGTGGGTACTCGATACTCGAGGAACCGCATTGTGGGCAGCGAATAAGGGCCGAGGCGATGCCCGGATCGGTGGCTTCCCATTCGACCATGAGATGTTGTGCCTCCTCGAAATCCTTTTCTTCCACTTTCACTTTCACATTTGCCCGTGGCTTTGACATAAAGGCGACCTGTTGCAGGTGCATCTCGTTATGAACATCAGCGCGCAGGCCGGCTTGTTGAAAGCGCTCCTTCAGTTGCTTCGCTTTGGCCGGCTCGTTGAACGTTGCGATCGTCACCATAGTTTCATTTGCCTCGAGAGCGTCCGTGGCTTCTGATCAAACATCAACTACTGGCCAAGTGCAAGATTCGGCGGCGGGAACCATTTATAGAGCATGAGATAAACGAGCACGCCTGTAACGGAAACGTAAAGCCAAATCGGAATCGTCCAGCGCGCGATGCGCCGATGGCGGTCCCAGCGACGGCGAAAAACCTGGACGAGCGTCACGATCACCAGCGGGAGAGTGACGAAGGCGAGCAGAACGTGTGAGATGAGCATCGGAAAGTAAATCCACGCGATTAGCCCTCCGGCCGCGAAGTGGGTCGATTTTTCGCCCACATGCGCATGATAAACGATGTAACCAACCAGAAAAAATGTCGATGAAATCACCGCCGTGATCATGCAGGCCATGTGCCGCCGCCACGCTCCGCGGCGGATCAAATACCAGCCCATCGAGATAAAAACGGTGCTCACCAGATTGAGCGATGCGTTCAGGGCTGGAAGATCGCGAATAGAAAGCATAAGTTGGTTGAAGCGATAAAGAGTTAAAGCGTTGAACCATTAGATCGACAATCGCTTCAACGCTTTAACGAGCTCCATGCCGCCCGTTCTCGAACAATCCCAAACTCCAGCTCGCGCGCAAGATCGACAATCGCCTTTCGTGCGCCGCGTTTTTGTGAGCGCACTGCGTTTGCTGGCTATTCTAGCCGTCGCGGCCCTGCCAGGCGGTGGATTGTATCTGGCCAAGAAGGGCTTTGGCCGGCAATGGCGTTCCCGCGTCGTCGAAGAACTGCACAAGCGCGGCGTCGAAGCGTCCGTCCGCCGGCTGACGCTCGATCCGTTCCGCGGCCTGGTCGCCAAGGACGTGCGGATCTTCGATTACAAGAACCGCGAAAACACGCTCGCTCTCATCAGCGAAATCTCACTCGACATCAATTACGCCGCGCTCATCCATCATGAGCCATTTCTTAACGCCCTCGACGTGCGCAACGCGCAAATCACGCTGCCACTCAAGGGCGCCGCAGGAAAGATTGACAAGGCGCAGCTGAATAATTTCCGCGCCCACGTTTATTTTCCGCCCGAGCAAATTTACGTCAGTCAGGCTGAAGGAATTTTTTGCGGAGTGCGGATTTCCGCGACCGGCCAATTAATCAAACGCGAGAATTATCAGCCATCGCCGCAAGCCTCCGAGGAAGAGTGGCAGAAGCGGATCTCGATGTTGCAGCGATTGGTGGGGGAGGTGCGGCAGTTCACATTTCCTGGCGCTCGTCCCTGGCTACAGGTGAAATTCAGCGGCGACTTGGCCGAGATGGAGAGTGCGCGCGTCGAAGCAACGCTGAGCGGAGAGCGACTGCGGCGCGGCAATTATGAATTGCAGAGCTTGTTCGTGGCTGCGGAATGGGCCGATCAAGAACTGAATATCACTCGATGCGAATGGGCAGATGGCGCCGGAAACTTTGCCGGTCGCGCCAGTTGGAGCCGGCAAAGCGGTGACGCGAATTTCCAAGCGCGCAGCACTCTGGCATTAAAAGCTTTTCTCGATGCCTTCGGGCTGGGCGATTTCCTCGCGGACGCGACATTTTACGTGCCGCCCTTGGTCGAGATCTCCGGTTCGGCAAATTTCGCACAAGATCATCCGCAGTTAAAAATTATCGGTCACGCCGCGGCGGGCAGCTTTGCCTACAAGACGGCGCCGTTCTCCGATTTGAGCCTCGATTTCTCCTGGGATGGCAAGCGCGCCTTGCTCCGCGATGTGCGCCTTAGACATCAAAGCGGCGAGCTCCGTGCGGATCTTTTCGATGCGCCAAAGGATTTCCGTTTAAACATCGAGAGCACAATCAATCCAGGCGCGCTGCGGATATTGGCCCCTCCCGACCTGAGTCAATTCCTCAGCGAATGGGAATGGCAGCGTCCGCCCTCCGTTCATCTCGCCATCCGCGGCCAGGATCGACATCCAGAGACGTGGAAAGGCGAGGGCACCGTCGCGCTCGGCCGCACTCGATTTCGCGGCGTCTGGATGAACTCGGGAAGCGCCAAAATCCACTTCGGCGACGGCGCGATCACTTATGACGACTTCCGCGTAGCGCGCGATGAAGGCATTGGCACCGGAACTTTCACCTACGATTTCAAAAATCACGAAGTCCGCGTCGCAAATGTCAAAACATCAGTACGTCCCGTCGATGCGATTTTTTGGATTGACCCGACGCTGTGGAAGGCGGTTGTGCCGTATAAATTCCGGCAGCCGCCCAACATTACTGCAAACGGTGTTTACCAGTTTCGCGGCGGCAAGAATACGAGGCTCGAAATTACGGTCGATGCGTCCAACGGCATGGACTACGTTTTTCTGGGCAAGACTTTGCCATTCGATCGGACCTCTGGACGACTTCTCTTCACGAACGACCGGTTGCAAATTGTAGATCTTCGCGGCGCGCTTTTTTCCGGAAACGTGCGCGGCAACGCCGATATCTCCCTTGCGAAAGACAAACCGCTTTATCACGCCAGCGTCGTCGTTACGGATATCGATTTCCCTCGCCTGACCAATCTTTATTTCAGCTACTATCACTCTCGAACGGTGCGCGGACAGTTGAACGGCGCATATGATTTCGATGGATTGGGCACCGACGCACGCAATATGCGTGGCACGGGAAGAATCGGACTCACCAATGGCGATGTCTTCGCCATTCCTGTCTTCGGGCCGATTTCAGAGATCCTCAATCACATTGTGCCGGGTGCCGGCTATAGCGTTGCGCGGGCCGCTGGCGCGAAATTTACGATCAGCGACGGAATCATTCACACCGACGATCTCGATATGGCCGGACAACTTTTCAGCGTCCTGGGCCATGGCGACGTCTATTTTCTCGACGACAAGCTCGATTTTGACGTGCGGATCAATGCGAAAGGCCCCGGTGTCGTACTTGCGCCAGTTTACAAACTTTTCGAATATAAAGGTGAAGGAAGCCTGAAGAAACCGGAGTGGCACCCCAAGCGATTTTAGATTTTAGATCTTCGATTTTCGATTGAATGAAACTAGCAAGACGTCGGTCGCGGTCTTCGCCAGCCAGATCGAAAATCAAAAACCGCCAATCGAAAATTCTCCTCGGCGCCCACATGTCGATCGGCGGCGGGGTGCACAGGGCAATCGAACGCGCCTGTTCGATCAACTGCACCGCCATGCAAATCTTCGTGAAAAACAATATGCAATGGTTCGCACGACCGCTCGTGAAGGAGGAAATTCGCGCCTTTCTCAATCACCGGCGTGCTGAGCTGGCGTCGGTTTTTGCCCATGCGAACTATTTAATCAATCTGGCCGCGACCAATCCGCAATTTCACTCGAATTCATTGCGCGCTTTGTCGGAAGAGTTGACTCGGGCAGACCAGCTCGAATTGCCTTTTCTCGTCTTGCATCCCGGCGCGCACCTCGGGATGGGCGAGGAAGCCGGACTCGAAAAGATTATCGGCTCGCTTGACCGCGTGCTCGCCGGAATTCCGAAAGTGAAGACTCGGATCGCGCTCGAGACGACGGCCGGTCAGGGCTCATGTCTGGGCGACAAATTCGAGCATTTTGCCCACATCATCAGTTGCGTGCGCGAACCGCAGCGGCTTTGCGTTTGCCTCGACACCGCTCACGTTTTCGCCGCCGGTTACGACATTGGCAGCGAAGCCGCGACACGAAAAATGTTGGCGCAATTTGACCGGACGATCGGTCTCGATCGCCTTGTTGCGATTCACGCAAACGATTCCAAGACGACGCGTGGTTCACGAGTAGATCGGCATGAACACATCGGGAAAGGGCGAATCGGACTGGACGCCTTTCGCTTCATCATGCGCGATCGGCGGTTGCGCAAAATCCCAAAAGTGCTCGAAACGCCAAAAGGCAAAGACCTCGCTCAGGACGTGATAAACCTAAGTACGTTGCGAGCGCTCGCAGACGAACAATGACGAATGTCTAAGACGAAGGAATGACGAAACCCCGATAGCAATACGTGTTCGTGACGGTTTCGCCATTTGAGCATTCGGATTTCATTCGTCATTTGTGCTTCGTCATTTACTTGATCAGCCGGATCGTAATCGGATAGCGATAAAGCTTCCCCTCACTTGCCTGAATAGAGGCAACGATCACCAGCACCAGATTCAAAATGTGGAGAATGCCGAGGATCACAAACCCGATTAGGACGAGGCATAGCACGCCAGCGATCAAGTTGTAGATCAACATCGAGATCTGAAAATTAAGCGACTCTTTGCCATGGGCGTCGATTTCAGGGGAATCCCCGCGCTTGGCCAGCCAGACGATGAGCGGACCGAGAATATGGCCGGCCCATGGGACAAAAAATCCGACTAAAGCGCTGGCGTGGCAGAGCACCGGCCAGGTCCGCGTGTTTGATGAAGATGTCGATGTTTCCATTGTTTTAGCCTTTCTTCCGCTCGCCGCGGCGGGCTTGCGCTACGTTCCTTTCACACGCTCAATGTGCGCGCCGAGCTCGCTCAGTTTTTCATCGAGATGTTCGTAACCTCGATCAATGTGATAAACGCGACCCACTTCGGTAATTCCCTCCGCCTTCAACCCGGCGAGGACGAGCGCGGCCGAGGCGCGCAGATCGCTCGCCATCACCGGGGCGCCAAAGAGACGATCGACGCCTTGGATCACCGCGGTCGCACCTTCCAACTGCATTTGCGCACCCATGCGTTTGAGTTCCGCAACGTGCATATAGCGTTGTGGGAAAATATTTTCCGTGACGACGCTGATGCCATCGTTCGTTGAAAGTAGCGCGCACATCTGCGCCTGCATATCGGTCGGAAAACCTGGATACGGTTCGGTGACAAGCTCAAGCGGCGAGGCCACGCCATTGGGTGAAACCGAAATCGTGTGGTCGCCGATGTCGATGGGAAAGCCACAATTTTCCAGTGCGCTCGTGACCGCTGTAAGGTGTTCCGGCTCGACGCGTTTGACCGTGATGCCATTTCCGCAAATCGCGCCCGCCACCAGAAAGGTTCCCGCCTCGATCCGGTCCGGAATGATGTCGTGCTCCGCACCATGCAACTCAGCCACCCCTTCGATGATCAAGCGACGTGTTCCCGCGCCTTGGATTTTCGCGCCCATCTTGTTGAGGAAATTTGCAAGATCGACAACTTCCGGTTCCTGGGCTGCGCCTTCGATCACGGTTGTCCCTTCCGTGAGCACCGCGGCCATCATGACGTTATCCGTGCCGAGAACCGTCGGGCCAAATTTCCCGCGCAAATTGATCACGGCGCCGCTCAATTTCGGCGCAAAGACTTTTACGTCTCCGCCGTCCAGACGTACCGCCGCACCGAGCGCTTCGAACCCTTTAAGATGCAGATCGATCGGCCGATCGCCGATGATACATCCGCCCGGCATTGAGACCGTCGCCTCCTTGCAACGACCAAGCAGCGGGCCAATCACACAAACCGAGGCGCGCATCTTGCGCACCACGTCGTAGGGCGCGACAGACTTCACCCTGTCCGCCGTCACGCTCACCGTTCCGCTGGCGCGTTCCACTTCCGCGCCGAGGTGCGTCAAAATTTGCACCATGTAATTCGTGTCGCTCAAATCTGGCACGCGATGAATGGTGCATGGCTCGCGTGTGAGCAGCGTCGCGGCCAGGATCGGCAGGGCCGAGTTT
>DATMPQ010000150.1:0-7672 GCA_035567015.1 Chthoniobacterales bacterium
CAGGTCTTTTTCCCGGCCATGCAACGCCGCCATAAAACAGACACCATTTCTCTCTTGCACCACTCCTGTCCAACCTTCCTGCTCGACATGACGCCAGCCTGAAAACGACAAAGCGGCGCCGGTCTTGGCATTTCTCTCGGCGGGAAAGAGGAAAAACTGCATTCCTTTTTCGATCACCCAAATCTGTGCCACACGATGCCCTTCATCGTCATCGAAGACCCGGCATCCTAATGTGCGAAAATCAGCAAACTCCGGCGGCACATCATAATGTTCGAGCTGGTGTTTCATAAAAAAGAGATCCCCCAGCGCGCCGGCGTCGGTCCGAACCGGATCGAGCAGGACCGATCGGGTGGAGGCAGCGGCCATCAAAAGTTTCCGCGCGGCTTCGGCGCCGGGAAAATCGTGCCGATGTTCGAGGAATTGGAGGACGAACACTCCGGCGATGACGGTGAGGGCGATGGCAACGGCCAGAACAGCCGGATTTTTCGCCATCTTCCATTTCCACTTGGAACGCGGGGCGAGATTTTCGCTGGAAAACCATTCCTCGATCTCGGGTGGAACAGGAACATTGCGGACCAGAGTCGCAACCGCGCGATCGAAACTTTGTTGATTGGCAAATTCGCCGGAGCCGCGAGCGCAGAAGACCGCTGCACGCATGGAACGGTCGTTCATCCGTTCCTCGCTAATGGGCGCGCAGTTAGCAAGAAGACGTTGCCTGCGAGACAAGCGAACGATTTTCACTTCGCCTCCTTCTGCGGAACGGTGGTATTCAGCCACGCTTGAAACTGGCGCCGTCCATTCGCCAGCAACCGGGAGAGTTCGCCGATCTTGAGCTCCGCTAACGAAAGAATTTCGCGATGATTGAACTCATCGAGATAAAAAAGCGCGAGCGCCGTGCGCTGCGGTTCGGGCGCTGTGGAAATCCAGATCGCAAGCTGATTGACATCCAGCCGTTCGATTTGTGCCGCAGCGGAAGGAGAGAGGTCATGCTCCTGAAGGTTGACCTCCTCCGCCTGCAAACCGTGCTCGCTGGTCTCGAGACAACGCCAGCGCGCATCGCGAAAAAGCCAAAACGGATCGCTCGGAGTCTCTCCATTTGCGGAACGCAGCATCGCCTCGCGCAACGTTGCCTGAAGAACTTCCTGGGCTTTGCGCGCGTCGCCCAGCATCAGGAAACAAAAGCGATAAAGTTGCGGAAGATTTCGTTTTGATTCAGCCACGCTGACTTCTTTCCCAAAGCGGCAACGTTACGCGTCGCGTTCGCATGGACAAGGGGCGATTCGGTCTGTAGCCCCGGCGCGCTGTCGCCGTCCTGACAAGGCCTCGACCCGCCTTTGCCAAAGGCTCCCGGCGCGGCAGGCAGAGTGGGCGCGGCTACAGCTTCTGCAAACGCCGCGCGACTTCTTCCGCATTCGCGCGACTGTTGAACGCGGAGATGCGAAAATAACCTTCGCCTTGCGCGCCGAAACCGCTCCCCGGAGTGATGACCACATTTAAATCGCGCAGCATTCGATCGAACATCTGCCAACTCGTTAAGCCATCCGGCGTTTTCACCCAGAGGTAAGGCCCGTTCACGCCACCGTAAGCCTTCATGTCGATCTTGGCGCAAGCCTCGCGCAGGATCGCCGCATTACCCATGTAATGCTTAATGAGCGCGCGCACCTGTTTGCGCCCGTCGGATGAATACAACGCTTCGGCGCCGCGTTGCACAGGATAACTCACGCTGTTTGCCTTTGTGCTCCAACGCCGATGCCAGAGCGGATGCAGTGGCAAACGGCGGCTGTTTTCCGTGCGCGCCAGCAACGATTTGGGCATGACGGTGAAACCGCAGCGAACGCCGGTGAAACCACCGTTCTTGGAAAAGCTGCGCAATTCGATTGCGCATTCGCGCGCGCCGGAAATTTCGAAAATCGAATGCGGAATGTCCGGGTGCGAGATATACGCCTCATAAGCGGCGTCAAACAGGAGAAGAGCTTCATGCTCACGTGCGTATTTGACCCAGTGGGCAAGCTGCTCGTGCGATGCGACCGCGCCAGTGGGATTATTCGGAAAACAAAGATAAACAAGATCGACATGTTCCTTCGGCGGCTCGGGAACGAAATTGTTTTCGGCAGTGCACGGGAGATACACGATGCCTTCATAACTGCCGTCTTTTGTCGCGGGGCCGGTGTGGCCAGCCATGACGTTGCTATCGACATAGACCGGATAAACCGGATCGGTAATGGCGACTTTGTTTTGGTCGCCGAGAATATCGAGGATGTAACCGCAATCGCATTTCGAGCCGTCCGAGACAAAGATTTCCTCGTCCTCAATGTCGATCTTGCGATCGCGATAATCGAGCTGCGCGATTGTCGATCTTAGAAATTCATAACCCTGCTCAGGTCCATAGCCGCGAAATGTTTCGCGCCTGCCCAGTTCATCAACCGCGCGCCGCATCGCTTCCACCGCCGCTCGCGGCAGCGGCTCCGTGACATCACCGATTCCGCATCGGATCAGTTTTTTCGCTGGCTCCGGATTCGCATCACAAAATTCGCGGACGCGTCGCGCGATCTCCGGAAATAAATAGCCAGCCTGGAGCTTAAGGTAATTTTCGTTCAGGTAAGCCATCTGGAATGGAGTATGGGAGTAATGGAGAGTTGGAGAAATGGAAAGTCCACTACTCCATCACTCCACTACTCCGCTTTTCCATCCCTTTACGCGGGGTCAGTAGTTCTTCGCCACCGCGTCCCAGTTCACCACGTTCCACCAAGCTTTGATGTAATCCGGCCGGCGGTTCTGATAGTTGAGATAATAAGCGTGTTCCCAAACGTCCACTCCGAGAATCGGCTCGTTCCCGTCCATCAGCGGACTGTCCTGGTTCGGCGTCGAGATGATCTCGATCTTGCCGCTCTTGCTTTTGATCAACCAAGCCCAACCACTGCCGAAGCGGCCGACGCCAGCGGCGGCGAATTTTTCCTTGAACGCATCGAAGCTGCCAAAGGTTGACTTGATGTCATCGCCGAGTTTACCGGAAGGCGCGCCGCCGGCTTTCGGGCCCATGATTTTCCAAAAGAAAGAATGATTGGCGTGGCCGCCACCGTTATTGCGCACGACAGTACGGATGTCTTCCGGCACGGCCTTTAGATCGCTGATCAAATCTTCAACCGATTTCTTTTCCAAATCGGCTTTGCCTTTGATCGCGTTGTTCACGTTGGTGATGTAAGCCTGGTGATGCTTGGTGTAATGGATTTCCATTGTGCGCGCATCGATGTGCGGTTCGAGCGCGTCGTAGGCGTAAGGTATTTTCGGTAATTCGTATGCCATAATCAGTACTGTTAGATCGGATCAACCCGAAGAACAGGATTTATTTTTCTCAGGTGCGCGACTGCTTGCGATGGCAAGCCCGGCGGTCGCGCCTACCGGTCGCAGCGATAGAAGCTCGGGCGAGACCCGAGACCGCTACGATAATTGACATAAGTCGCGAGCGCCAGCAGCGGGAAATTCTGGCGGTACATGTCGTACTTGAGGTAGAAAACCCTCGGGAACCCGGTGCCGGTGATCTGCGGCTCGTCCCATGAGCCGTCCGGTTTTTGTAAACCGAGCAGGAAGCGCAAGCCGCGCTGGATGCTTCGCCGGTCAAGATCGCCGCAGGCGCAAATTCCCATTACCGCCCAGGCGGTTTGTGATGCGGTACTTTCGCCTTTGCCTTTGAATTCGCGGGTTTCGTACGAGGCGCACGTCTCGCCCCATCCGCCATCGTCATTCTGACAGCTCTCCAACCAGTCGCGTCCGCGCAAAATCCAGTCCTGTGTCATGTCCTGGCCGATGGCGCGCAGACCGCGGAGCACCTGCCACGTGCCGTAGATGTAATTGACGCCCCAACGTCCATACCACGAGCCGTCGTCCTCCTGGGTATCGATCAAATATTGAATCGCCTCCCGCACAGAGCGTTTCTTGAGATCGAAGCCGATGTAACCGAGCAACTCGATCATTCGCGCCGTCAAATCGCTGCACGTGGGATCGAGAATGGCGTTGTGATCGGCAAACGGCATGTCTTCGAGCCAACGTTTGGTGACGTCCTTATCGAACGCGCCCCAGCCGCCGTCGCGGCATTGGAAACTCAATTGCCAAGCGAGCGCGCGCCGGAATAATTCATCGAGCAATTGCCGCTCTTTTGGCCGCACGAGCCGCAGCGCCATCAGCACCATCGCCGTGTCATCCGTGTCAGGGTAATAAACATTGTTGTATTCGAATGCCCAGCCGCTCGCCTCAGGATGCGGATTGTTCACCGCCCAATCGCCGCGCACGCGCACTTCCTTGCCGATAAGCCAGGTGGCCGCTCTCTCCAGCGCCGGATGCTCGGCCGGAAGACCCGACTCCGCCAGCGTGATGATGTTGATCGCTGTGTCCCAAACCGGCGAAAAACAAGGTTGAATGCGAAAATCTTCCGGATCGTCAACGAAAAGTCCGGCGAAATCATTTCTCGCCTTTTCATAAATCGGGTGCGTCTTCGCGTAACCGAGCGTGCGCAAGGCAATGAGCGAATTCAGCATGGCGGGGAAAACCGCTGCCAGGCCGTCGCTGCCTTCGCCAACGCGCTCGACCATCCAGCGCTCCGCTTCTTCGAGCGCGACCCGGCGCAGCGGGCGGAACGGTAGGTTGTCGATAAACTTGAGGACATGATCGGCGCGAAGGAAAAGATTTCGCCACGCGAAAAAGCGCGGATCGCGCGGCAAGGTGAAATCTTTGTGCTCGGTCCCGAGCGGATAGAGCTCGTGCAGTTGTTTCAGCCCGGGCAATTTCCGCGTGGGCTTGAAATGATTGATGATGGCGAGAGGCACGAGCATGGCGCGGCTCCAGGACGACATTTTGTAGATGTGAAACGGCGTCCAGGCCGGTAGGAGAACCATCTCCACCGGGATGGCCGGCAGATATTTCCAGGGAAACTGACCAAGTAGCGCGAGGTAAAATTTGCTGAACGTGTTCAAGCGCGGGATGCCACCGAGACGCAGAATGTTCGCGCGCGCTTCTTGCATGAACGGCACATCGGGCGAATAACCGGAGAGCTTGAGCGCGAAGTACGCTTTGACCGATGCATTGATCTCGCTCGGGCCGCCGTAATAATTGTTCCAGCCGCCATCGGGCAGTTGACGTTTCAAAATGTGACGCACGCAGCGTTGCTCCAAATGCTCGTCCACTTCGCCGAACCAATGCATGAAGAGGACGAAGTCTGAGCAAAGCGTGCTATCGACAATCAGCTCACCGCACCAATGACCATCCGGTCGCTGTTGTCGTAACAGATTTTCCTGCGCCCGCGCGATCGTCTGCGAAATTTCTTCGTCGGTCGCGGAATAGGACTCCGCGACATCCGGAATTGCGCTGGGAAGCGCGATGACCTTAGTGGACGACTTCACCATGTCGATCTTACGACGCTTGTGCGGCAACCTCGGCCCGCTTGCCGGTGACGTGCCCATTTCCACAGCTGACGCCATTAAAGGCGAGAATTTCGCTGCCACGGCCGGTCGGCTTCGGTTTAGGACCGAAATTGAATCTGATATTTTTCCAGGTGTCGCCGAGCTGTGCCTGCAGCCCGAGGCTTGCGGTCGGTTCGTAACCGCAGTGCACCATGCAGTTTTCGCAGCGGCTGTCGCGCGCCACGCCATTGACCACACCGTAATTGTCCCATTGCACCTTCTCGAGCAATTCGGCATAACTCGAGTAATGCGCGTCGGTCATGAGGTAGCAGGGCCCTTTCCAGCCGCGAATGTTACGCGTCGGGATCGCCCAGGCTGAACAGGTCAAGTCCCGTTTACCGGCGAGAAATTCAAAATAGATCGGCGTTCCAAAAAACGTGTAGCGGTTCATCCACTGGTCGATTTTCCGGAATTTCTCGACCGTCATCTGCCGCGTAAGGAAAAAATTCTCCGGCCGCAGATTGAGCCGTTTGATCATGTCCTTCTTGGCCGCGTCGTAATCGTATCCCGGTGTGATGGTGTGCCCGTCCACGCCGAGATCGGAAAGATAATCGAACATTTGTTCGATCTCTTGCATGTCGGTTTCCTTGTAAACGGTCGTGTTCGTCGCGACCTGGTAACCAAGTAGCTTCGCCATTTTCATGGCCAGAATGCACTCTTTGAAGACGCCTTCGCGCTCAACAATGAGATCGTGCGTCCGCTCCAGCCCGTCGAGGTGCACATTCCAATACATCCAGCGGCTGGGCCCGACCGTTGGCTTGGCCGGATCTTTCGGCCCCTTTCGAATTTCCGCCGCGTCTTTCTCGCTGAGCAAACCCGCCCCGAGCAAGGCCACGATTTTTTCTTCGACGAAATTCGGCTGGACCGGCAATCTCGACGCGAGCCACTCGCGCATTTTCTTGCGCATGAACATGGCATTGGTGCAGATGTAAACGATCCGGTCTTGCTCGAGCAACCCTTTCACGAGCGCTTCGATATGCGGATAGATGAGCGGTTCGCCGCCGCAGATCGAGATCATGGGCGCGTTGCATTCCTCTGCCGCCGTCAGGCAATCCTCCAGGCTCATTATGTCCTTGAGCGAGGTGGAATATTCACGAATCCGGCCACAACCGGTGCAAGTGAGATTGCAGGTATGCAGCGGCTCGAGTTGAAGGACGGTGGCGAATTTCTTCCTCCCACGCAGCTTCTGCGCGATCATGTAGGCCGCGATCTTCGTCGTTAGGGCCAAAGGAAACCTCATAAGAGCGGGATAGTAACAAGGGTCGCCGATGTGTCAATAGACCCACGCCGAATCCAATTAGAGCCACGGCGGACCACAACGCGAATAAATCGTCCGCGACACCGAGCGAGTTTTGCGGTTAAATATACCACAAACAACAACGTCTTAAGCAGACGAACCCAAATAAGATATGAAACAATTACTGGCATTACTATTGACCACTGGTCTTTTTGGCTGCACAACGGAGCCGCCACAACAGATCACAGTCGCAAATACTCATTATCCTAATTCGCGGTATTCAACCTCAGCGGAGGTAACGGGGCCCACAAACACCCCCTATGCGACTTGGACCACCGCGGCATTGCAGAAGCGCCGGCTCGATCTCTATGCGATGGTCCCGTTGGCTCGAACACGCAATGAGGTGCCCGCGTACATCTACGAGGGCATACCGACGCGTCAGCAGGACGAGATCAGAGCGATCGAGGCCGAGTTGAATCGGCGTTATCAGGCTGGCGACCGAGCCGCAAGAATCGAGTCCGCTTGGCCCGAATCCCGCCGCCACGCCCTCGGCTAAGGATCAGCATCGACTAGAGGGGACGAGGAAGGCGAGACCGACGTACGGTTCGCCCGCGAACTACGCTGCTTGCCAGCCGCGCCGTATCAAACTGATGGCGATGGCTGCGAGAAGGAGGGCGATCAACTTGGAAACGCCGCGCAAGCCTTGCTTGCCGATCCAGCGCGTGAAACGATCCGCGTTGCACAACGCGACGGCGACGAGCGCGAGATTCATCAGGAGCGAGACGATTGTAAAAACGAGGCCGACACTATCGATCAGAATGAGCAGTGCCGTCAGCAACGCCGGGCCGGCGATGAGCGGCATGCCGAGCGGAACAACGCCGAATTCATCGCCGCCGCCTCGATCCTGCGGTCCGATCCCGACCAGCTCGCGAACGGCCAGGACGAGCAAGATCAGTCCGCCGGCCACTTGAAAATCCGCGAC
>DATMPQ010000151.1:0-15411 GCA_035567015.1 Chthoniobacterales bacterium
TTCGGACATTCACGGGTCAAAGCGTGTTTGCCGCTATCCGTGACTTATCGCAGCTTACCACGTCCTTCATCGCCTATTGGCACCAAGGCATCCATGATGCGCTCTTTGTAGCTTGATCAATCTGTTGTGCCATCGGGGGATTGCTCCCGCGAATGACACAGATTCTTATGATAACTGAAACTCTCTCGTAACGACGATCATCCGCCTTCGCACCACTACGGCGCGACAGGTAGACCGCCGCTACGGCATTTCAGACTCAGCTCTTAAAGTTGTACTTTTCTTACTACCCTGTATGTAGATGTCAAAGAACCAGCCCCCGAAATTCTTCGGGGTAAACTCTCCGCACATTTCAGACGATAAAAAAAACTCAATCTCGCCGTCCGGCAAAAATCACGGCCTGCCGCGTCCCGCGACTGCGGGACGAAAGCGGGTCTCTGTTTTCGTTGCCGGGACAAAATTGAGTCCAATTTGCAGTCCCAAATGTACAAGAACCGACTCCTGATTAGAGGAGTCCCGCGTTTGGCGGGTCAGCAAATTAACGAGAGGCGCGGCCCCCGTCAAATCGATTTTCTGGATTTTTTTTGATTTTAAGATCGACGGGTCCCCTTCGGGGCGGAAAATGTCCGCGCAAGGTTCGCGTTGGAAGCTCTCTGACCCGCGAGAGCGGACCGGATTAGCCAGACGATCCGGTCAAGTTTTTCAAGAGCGATCCTTCGGTTTTCTGGCCGAAATCGGAAGGGACCAAGGCTCTGGCCACCACACACCGTGAGGAAAATCAGGTGTTCGGTACACTTTAACGTCGTCAAAGCCTGCGTCCCGCAAATGCTGAAGTAGATCCTCCTCGCCGAAAACTCGCATCTCAATGGTGGTGCCCGGCCCGCCGTGGAAAACGAGGTTTCTAAATTCCTGGATCACCCCTTCTCTGGTCCTATTTCTTAGCACAACGGCTCCGTGATCCTGGACGACCGTGAAATCATAAAGTTCCGGGAAGTGTTCGATCGTGTCTATGTTGCTCGCATAAGGCACAGTGAGAATAAAGAGTCCTCCAGGTTTTAGCATCTTCGAAACGTTCTCAAATGCTCGGCTAACCGGCGGAACGACATGTTCAAACACCTCTGACGAGATAACGAAATCGTTGGATAGAAGATGCGCAGGGATTTCCACCGCGGAAATGTCGAGTCCAGGCTCTTGATGGTAATAGGTGTTTCGGTAACTGAATTTTCCAGCCAGTCTATCGGCGTAGCCCTTCCAGTCAGTCATTCCTAACCCACGAATATCAGGACGCGCAGGAAAATCGCTCAAGAGAAGGTTTTCACCAAAAAGCTGGGTGGAAAGTACGCGGATGATGGCGCGCATTCGGGGCGATGAGCCGCAACCTTTGCAGGAAGCCTCTTCCCGGTTAAGCCGCTCCAACGCGGTCTGGCAGTGATCGCCGCAGATATTGCAGCGGAAACAGAGCGAACCCGGTTCGTAAGACATCGCGGAAGCTTGGTCCATTTTTATCTCAACACCCAATTACGCATGGAAATCACTATAACACGGTGGTCCGAAATTATACAGGAACTGAAAGTAACTCACGGCGCAACGAGCCGGCAGACCAATCATGCGTTTCGGTAAGGGAAACGCCAGTAGTTAATTCTTGGCGCGAGTGACGATTACCCGGCCGAGAAGCGTTTTGTGGTCCGTTCCACTGCGGAGACGAAATTCATACCTGGAATCAGCCATGATCCAAGGAGCTTCGGCTGGACCATTCGAACCGCTGGCGAAAAGCGTTTCCGCGCTTCCGTTCGTCACTACGTAAACCTCTCCAATCGTGCCGTCGTTTGTATGCCAATTGATGGTCGTCCTGCCGGGGCTACCATGGCCTGCAGGGACAGGATTTGGATCAGCGCCAATGCTAGCCGCGGGCGGGGTCAGAGCGCTTGCAGTGTCTAATGGCGCCGGCTCGCCAGTTACGTCCGTGCCACTCTCAAACACTTGGTAAACTTCTCCGAGCGCAGGAGGAACAAGTGTTACAGGCTGTGCCGCATTCCCGGCCAAGCTGTTCATCTGTAAAAAATTGCGCCTCGCCTCTGGGAAAACCGAATTTTCCTCTGTAAATGTCAGATAGAGAGCCTTCACCTGCGGTAAAAAGGTCGCCTTAACCGCTGCCCCCGCATCTGGCTTTTGCGCTGACCAGTCTTTGAAGCCCGGCCACCTATCTCTTATCTTCCGCGCTATGTCGGGTTGACACAACGCTGCCAATTGGTGTCCAATACCCCAATCGACGCAATAAATCGCATCCACGTGCTTTCCGTTGATGTTGAGATAATCCGCGAGCAATTCCACGCGTGGACTCCAGGCGCCGCGAAAGGCGCTTACGTCGCGGAAACGGCGAAAGTGGCTCTGTAAACTTTGCATCTCAGAACCCGCCCAAATCAACAAGACGATTCCTCCCAGCAGCGTCGCGACGTAGCGCTTCCGCACGGACAAGGTGTTCGTGAAGAGAAATGCCGCAGCAAAACAGGCTAATAAATCGAGAGGAAAGAGCATCAGCGTGTGGTGTGGACCTCCGGCCTGGGGCGTGAGTACAATCTGCACGAAAATGGCGGCAAACATTAGCAGGCACCAGATGCAGAACCGAAGAGCCCCGGAGTGAACGGGAAAATCCGAACCCGGCCTGCGGCGATAAAATGCAAGCGCCAGCAATAGAAAAATCGCGGTGGCAGCCGCGACTGCCCAACCAGGCCACAACGGGATGTCAGGAGACCTCTTGAACCACAAGAAAGCGGTGGCACCGCCGGCCGAAGTGAACTCGTAGAGCGACCAAATTTGCCAGATCCTTCTCGAAATCGACTGCATGTCGGGAGGCTGCACCAGCGGCAGCACGATCAATAAAACGAGAGCTCCCGCGGCGACCATGGCCACCGCGATCGCAGCGACAAGGTGCCTGGGAACACCTGTCAGCTTTGCGTGAATCGCCCTCCAGTAGACGACGAGCGTTGCGCCGAATAAAGCCACAACGAACCAAATAAAATTAAATTTGTCGAAGAATCCCAGACCGCAAGCCGTGATCGCCCCGGCTAAAGACCAGGAGAAAAGACGGGGGGTTTCCAGCCATTTGACCAAAAGATAGAGGCACAGCGCCTTGAAGAAGAGCATGAGGACGACGGGCCCCCAATCCACCTTCGTTTGCAGGACAAAGTCTGGATGAACCACGCATGCCGCGGTGAATGCGGTCGCCCACCCGGGGGTTAAAGTCCTGCGGACGAGTGCATACCCCAACGCTAGAGTCCCGCATGAGATCAACACAACCGGGAGACGGATGCTCGCGGCAGAAACGCCGAACAACGCGAAAATAGGTATGTAGGTCCAAGCTTTTAGTGCTCCGATGTAGGGAAAAACCATCAGCGGTATACCCAGCCAGCCTCGGTAGGGCTGCTTCCCGGTCGCTGCCCCGACGAAATCCATTTCGTCCATATAAAGCCCAGGCGAGTGAATTTGATAAGTGGCGAAGGCTGTGAAGGCGAGTAGCAAGCCGAGTAATGTGAGCTGCTCCCACCGCCCCCAATTCTTAAAGGGAGCTACCAACGGCAAAAACCATCGCTGTTTGGAATTCTGCAACAGAGCGCGAATCGAATATCGAAAGCGAATGAGTTTAGCTGTCACACGCGGCTACCGCGCGCTACCGCTAGACCGCTTACGGATTAATCAAGCTCATAGACTTCGACTAAGGCATTGCCTGTACCGCCATTGGCTCCGCGCACGACGGCGGTATATGCTCCCGCGGGCAGGTGGAGCACGATTGCCGATTCCGACGCATTTGGCGGCGCAAGTCCATTCTTCCGGACGTCGATCGCGTTAATATCGTTTTGCCAGTTGTCGTTGCTTGCGATGACAGTGCCAGTCGCGTCGTAGATCGTCAACGTGGGATCGCTTAGCACTCCGCTCACACCGAAAGAAGCGAGCGATGGGCCAAGGGCGCGCACGACGACGGTAGAGCTTGCCACGTCTCCCACGATAAAGCCACTGATGAGTACGCTATCGACCGTGCCGACGGAACCGCGGGTGCTCATGTTCGCCAACTTAGAGTTGGATAGCGGCGAGAGGTCGTAAAGCTCGACCAAGGCAATCCCCGGGGTCGAGTCCTTTCCGGTGACTATCACGGTGTAGGCGCCCGGCGCCAAGGTCTGTAGAGTGGCCGATTCCAATAGATTGGCTGGCGCGAGCCCGTTGGCCGATATTTCCGCGTGGCCTGGATCGCTCTGCCAGTTGTCGTTGGTTGCGATGAGAGTGCGGGAAGAGTTATACACCTTGAGAACCGGATCGGCGAGCACACCAGAAAGCCCGAAGCCGCTGAGTGATGGCCCCAGTGCGCGAAGCACCATCGTCTTGGGATCGGTCCCGGTGATGATAAAGCCACCGATCAGAACGTTGTCACCGACTGAAACGACCCCCCGAGTAGAGAGGTTGAGCGCTTGGGGTCCGACAATCGGGAACATCGTATTTTCCAAATGAATCGGAATGGAGTTGTATGCAGTGTTACAGTTGCTGGTTGAGTACTGATAATAGAAAATCTTTTCGCCGGCGGCGTTCAGGCCCAGGAGTTGAGCGAACACGGGAACGCCGGGCAGTCCACCATTAACGAGCGCATAATCAATGAGATAGTTGTGCGGCGCATCCTCATAGATGCTTCCGCAGAACGGGTTGTGGATACTCTGGTTCATTGGGTAGTTCCACACTTCAGTCGCGATCTTTCCTACCAGATCCAAGCTATACTTGCGGGGACTCGCATATTCGCGTTGAGCCCCTGGAGGCATCTGAACGAGACTCATCTCACCGTTATCAAAGACCATAATATCTTGATCATAAGTAATCGAGGGCGCATGTTGGCCAATCGGTGGCAGGCTGCCAGGCGCGAGCGCGAGCGCGAATTTTGCCAGAGATGGGAATTGGTGCCACTTTTTCGTCGGATCGCCGAGGATCCATTTAATCGCGCTTGTTTCATAATCGATACAAATGAGAAAATTCTCGCGGCTCGAAACAATCAGAGAGTCGTCGGCCCGGTTGTATGCCGCGCCGTTGTTATGGAACCAGTCAGTCGGTGTTGGGAAGACAAATCTACTCGGATCGTCGCCCCCAGCGATCATGGCCGCGCTGATGATACTGGCCATGTTAAACGTTTTCAGCACCGTGCCGTGTGCACTATCAACTTCCAGGATTTCAGATTCGACGTAGGTCGTGGTATCTGGCTCAATGAGTAGTCCCGCCTTACCAGGATCGATGTTATGATGTAAGTTGACGACCCCGATATTGCGGTAATCGCCAAGCATGTTGACAGTGCCATCGAGATCGATTCGGAACAAGGTGCTGCCTTGTGTCATGTATACCGCGCCATCGAAGAAAGTGGAAGACGCAAAAAGAGCGCTCATCGTGGGCATTGTGCTCACCCAGCGCAATGCTCCGTCGGAATCGAGAATGATTGGCGAGAAATTGCCGCAAGCAGATCTGTCAAAGATATAATCATAACTCAAATCAGTGCTGTTCGTCCTGGCCTGGAGCTTGGTCGGATTGTTGTAGCCGCAACCCTGATCATCGAAAGCGGCGGTCGTGACCGAGGTGACATCGTGCTTTGAAGAACCGTCCAGAAAGCGATAAGTCAGTCTAACGATATTCGCATATCCAGCGTAAAGTCCGTAGACGGGCAAAAGGATCTGTGTTGCTGGCGGCTGTTCAAACCCCCGGCTCACGAGGTAGTCGTTGGAATAAGTTCCTGACAGTGGCCGGGTGACGGAGCCTGGTTTCGGGTCGATCGTGAACTGAATGCTCTTCAGAACAGTCGTATTGCTGACCGCTAAGGTCAATTTACTGATGAAAGGGGTAACACCTGGCGTCTGGTCGGTGATTGTTATCGTGGTGTCATCTGCCTGACTGGCGCCGGCGAGATGGGAGAAGACCATGAAGGCGGCGCCGATGATGATTAATGAGCATGTTTTCATAAGGCGTTTATTTTTTTGTAGGAGCTTTCTTTGAGAAGAATGCGCGACCGTGTCAGAGGAGGCCCGTTCAAGTCCAGCAAAAACTTCAATGAGACGCAACTTTTTACGGATTCTCGAATTCAGACGCGCAACGAGATCACAGCGTGAACGAACCAAAGAGACGCTGGGCAGGACTCGCTCGAAGACTTCCGAGGAGATAACAAAGTCATTCGATCCCCAGAGGTGAACCCGATTTTGGTCAACAAAAGCTTTTTCGTTGCCGTTAAGGCATGTGATCGGATAAAGAATAATCAAGCGTGCTTCATCATCATTTGTCTCAGCTCATCTCGCAGCTCGCCTCGCTCGGCCGGCATACGGTCGGTCTTTATCATGCCGCCACACGCATAGTGACCGTCGTGCTTCACAGTCTCGAATCGCCCCGAAATGCTGGCCGCACCGCATTCAGCACAATATATCCGCGCCAGAAACGTGAGCCGAAGAATCGGATCAGGCGAGCCTCTCCGGTATTGATTCACTATCATATTTTCAAAAACGCAGGGACATCGTTCGGGTGGGCCTCGGAGCAAGCTCTGGGAAGCGGTTTGCAGAGACTTAATACTCCCTACCATGACGGTTTCATCTCCCCGTGGGACATCGGGGCAGCATGTGCGTGCCCATCCCGAAGCGCTAGGTTCGAGAGCGCAATCACTATCTGAGTATTAGGCTTCGGCCCGCGTGGCGGAAATGACAGCCATGGACAAACTGGAAGATCACGACCCAACCGAAACGATTTCGCCATCCTTGGCACCGGGTCACCGTCGATTTTCGCTTCGGACAGCAACAGGTACTCTTTCCTTCGTTCTCTCGCTTCTCTTTTACTACGGTGCGGTTCTTCGCGTCGAGTTCAAGCGGACGGACTTACTCGATCTTGGTCCTTATACGGATGCGGTGGAATATTTCGCGCAAGCTAACTCGATCTTGAAAGAAGGCGCGCCGACGATCCAGATTGGCTACGACAGATTACCCTCCCGCTACCCGCCGGGCTACCCCGTCTTGATGATCCCTTGGCTGAGATTTCTGCCCCACAACGGGATTCTGGCCCCATTTAGAACAAATCAGACGATCGGCCTGTTGCTGTTGGCAGGCAGCTTCGTGTTTTATTTTGCGATTGGAAGGCCGCTCGCTGGGGGATTGGCGGCCTTGTTGATCGCAACTCAACCAGCGTTCATTACCTTTAGCCGATCATCGCTGAGCGACCTCAGCGGTGCGGCTGTCACAGTGGTTGCCTTTGCGCTGGTCTACTTGGGACTCGCTTGGCGGCGCCGCTGGCTGATTTACTGCGCCGCTATTGTTCTTGGGCTGTCTTTGTGCATACGGCCACAGTTAGTGTTCATGGCGCCCCTATTAATAGCCATGGCCCTCTTTCCTGTTACCGACTCCTGGACGAGGTGGTTCATGCATTGCTGCCTTGCCCTTGTTGTATTCGCGTTGGCCGCGAGTCCGTACTTTATTCTGAACACTTCGGAATTTAGCCATCCGTTAAAGACCGGTTACGACTTTTGGGTACCCGCATTGGCGGACAAGCAAGGTCCTTTTTCCTTACACAATGTGCCCCGCCAAGTTGCCATGATCTGGTCTGAGATTACTGCCAGCTGGGAGCAATTTCGCGTCGCGAACCTCTTTGGCACCGGTACTTATGTAGTGCCGGCTTTCATTCTTCTCTCTACCCTTGGTCTGGCCTTCGTCCGAGTGCGGCGGTTTGAGATCAGCGCATTCCTAGGGGGAATTGTCTACTTTGTTCCAACGGTAACTTTCACCTTCGTTGATGGGAGGTTCTACATGCCTATTTTTTTCCTCTTGGTTGGGCTCGCCGTTCTGCCTGCGGAGTGGGCAGTGGGCGAAGCTCTCAAGATGCGCTTTTCGATCGCGGGCGTTGGAGTGCTGGTGGTATTTCTACTCAGCTGTATCGGTTATCCATCACAATCAGGCTTTAAACCCAAGAGGGGTCGCTCACAAGCCTGGGACGCCCTTCATTACGGAAACGGCAATGGAAAGTCGCTCCGGTACGAGGCGCAGAAGGAATTCGCTCGCACCTTCCGAGTTGCAGCTGGCATTGTTTTATCCGACATCGATCCCGTCTATTTGAACGCGCTCTTGCCGAAGCCATTTGTTGCCGCTCCGGTCGATGGTAGCCATTCCTATTGCTACAGCCGGATCTGGCATTACGGAAAGGCCGAAGCGGCTCAATTAGTCCAAAGTGGCCTAGACCACGCGACTCCTGTTTACGCTCTTCTGTTACCCTCAAAAAATGTCGACCAAGACGTCAACCGCTTGCCCTTGATCCAAGGTTACAATTGGAAACGGAGTGAGAGGTCTAATACAAGAGCTGTAATCATGATATTGACAACGGATGCAGCTGCTCCGACCTTAGACGCCGCCTCTCGCTCTGTGGAATGATTCCAAATGAAGCTGTCCGTCGTTATCCCTTGTTATAATGAGCGGTCGACGATTGAAGCTGTGGTTGAAGCAGTTCGCTCGGCCCCGGTCGAAGACGTGGAAATTATCGTTGTGGACGACGGATCGACCGACGGAACGAGAGAACTTCTTAAAGGAAAACCTCATGGGTGGGTTGATAAGATCGTGCTGCAGGAACGCAATTTTGGGAAAGGTGCAGCTTTGCGCGCAGGTTTCCAGGCTGCTACGGGCGATTTAGTCGTCGTTCAAGACGCCGACCTAGAGTATGACCCGAGAGAATACCCCATCCTTCTTTCACCGATTCTGGAGGATCGTGCCGACGTTGTTTTCGGTTCCCGGTTCTTGGGGGGGCGACCTCATCGCGTGGTTTACTTCTGGCATATGGTGGGAAACCGATTTCTCACGTTGCTCTCCAACATGCTTACAAACTTGAACCTCACCGACATGGAGACATGTTACAAAGTGTTTCGGAGCGAATTCCTGCATGACATAACCATTGAAGAGAACCGGTTTGGGTTCGAACCTGAGATTACCGCGAAGGTGGCAAAAGCCGGCTATAGAGTTTTCGAGGTCGGCATTTCGTATAATGGCCGAACGTACGAACAGGGGAAAAAGATAGGCTGGCGTGACGGCGTGAGAGCCGTTTATGTGATTGTTAAGTATAACCTATTTCGTAGGAACAAAGAATCATGGAAGGGCAATACTCAGGAGTCGACATCCTCGAAGCGCTCGAAAGCGCGCACAACTACAACGATTATTTAACCCGCTTGATCCGCGAATCAACGGAATCAAAGGATCTGATCGACTTCGGCGCGGGCATCGGGACGTTCTCCAAACGGCTGCGGACGGCCGGTTACCACGTTAAATGCATCGAACCGGATCCTTTACAGAGGCAAAGACTCGAGGAACAAGGGTTCGACACTTTGGAGAATATTACTTCCGTCGCGGACGATTCGGCGTCATTCATTTTCTCGCTGAACGTCTTTGAGCACATCCGCGACGACTCGGTCGCCATAAGGGAAATTCGCCAAAAGTTGAAACCAGGAGGCACTCTTCTGATCTATGTGCCTGCGTTTGAGTGTCTTTGGTCAAGTCTGGATGAGAAACTTTGTCACCATCGGCGCTACACGGAAACGACGCTTCGGCGTCTTGTTGAGCAAGAAGGCTTTGCGATTGAAAACGTTCGATATGCAGACTGCCTCGGGTTTATTTCCGCACTTGTTTTTCACCTGTTCAATAGAAACGCGTCGATGCTGACCGCAACCTCAATTAGTTTTTATGATCACTGGCTATTTCCGCCAAGCCGGGTCTTGGATAGGCTGTTTGATCGATGGTTTGGAAAGAACGTCTACGTCCTCTGCCGGAAGTAAACGGTTGCCTTTAGCGCGCCAATGAATCACGTCGCGTAAATGGCTCCTACCATTTCCGGAAAACATCCGGAGTCGATTAGCGAACGTTGCCCAGCCTTGAGCTGACCGAGCGGCTTGACAGCCTGCAGATGCCAGTGAAGCTCTTGACAATTCTATGAGCCCGGCTGATTAAAGGGGTTAAGGGTCAGTCAACAATTCATGGCAGCATTTGAAGGAACTGCTTTTCTGGGTGATGCCGCGATAGGTGAGAATTGAATACGAGGGTGCATTGTTCGGATTCCAGAGGACGTACACCGCGTTCTTTGGCGGCGTGCCGTTCCAAATACACGAACACCATCGCCGCGCTCGATACCGAGGTGACAGCTCCTCCGCGTTAGGATATCGCATCGATTTCCCGCTCAATGACTCCTTACAGAACTGGGGACTTGTGGCCGGCGCGGCCTATCCGACCGATCCGAACGGGCTGGCCGTGCCCTTGGATTACAATGCGACAAACAACAAACACTGGGCAAAAATAGGTGGCTTCTAAGCTCACATCCCGATTTGTAGGGCAGGCGCATCGTCTGCCATGCTTCCTCGTTACCGCGGCAAGCGTTTCGCTTGCCTTGCGGTTGCAGATTGCCTACGCCCAGAACGCACGCGAGCAGCTCACGCTCGATACTAAAGCGCACGCGGCCCAGAGCTCCATCACCGATGCCACTACCGGCCCAATCCTAGACAAAGGCGGTCAAGTAGTAAATGTCAAAACATTCGGAGCAGTAGGCGACGGCGTAACGGATGATACCGCGGCGTTTAATGGGGCTTTAGCGTCGCTTACTACGGCGGCCGGCGGAAGATGCCTGGTTCCACAAGGAACTTACCTTATTTCTGCCATCACGAATCCTGCTATTACGTCGCACGTCACGTCGAATGTTCATCTGGTGGGCGTGGGGCGCGGAGCGTCCATCCTGAAGGTTGCCGGGATGCCGCTAGGCAATTTTTTGTGGTGTGAGGGAGATAACTGGAGCATGGAAGACCTGACGATTGACATGCAGGACTACTTCACAAAGTTTCCCGGCTTTGCGGCGGTCGTCGCTATCGGCAACAACTGGCGCATAACAAACTGCGCGATCATCAAAATTGGGCGTTTAGGAATAAACGCTAAAGGCGGCACCAATGCGTATATAGAAGGAAACCTGATCAGCAAGACGGTGGCGACGCCCCTCAATAACTCGGCGATTATTGGTGTGGTAGATGCTCGGGGCCATCTCCCTGAAAATATGCACATCATCGACAATGCTTGTGTGAACTCCGCGATTTATTTTAACGGTAAAAACTCGATTATCGCCCGCAATCGAGTGAATGGGTCTGGTTGCGGCACTAACATCTGCACGGGAGTCCACAGCGACGCAGTTTCTATCATAAGCAACGTCTGCTCCGGCGGGCACGGCATCGACGAGAATAAGTGCTATGTAAGCGGGTTTGAATTGTGGGCGCCAAATTCAGTGATTGCGAATAACACGTCTCACAACAACGACGGCGCTGGAATCGCCATGGGCGGGAATAATTGTATAGTGATAGGAAATCGCTGCTGGAACAACGCCCGTCTTACCGGACGCGTCGGGGGCAGTGGGATTGTAGCGCGCGCTCACCCGGGGTTGCCGAATGCCGCATCCGGTTCTCTCTTTATAGGAAACTCGTGCTTTGATACCCGGCCGCGCAGTGCTATGACTCAGGCTTACGGATACAATGAAGTGGGGAATGGGTTAAAATACATCATACACTTTGGAAATGACTACGACCGTAATAAGATGGGTCCGGCTCACTATAACAGCCTTTTCGGTCGGCCAAACGTTTCGAAAATCCAAGCAGACGACACGGGTCGCTTGCGGATTTCGCCTGCGATGGAAGATAAGCTGAAGGCGCTCGCCAACGCCGACGATATAGAGATGTCGGATTTCGCCCGCCGCGCCCTCCGTGAATACCTCGACCGATAGAAAAAGGCTTCATGCCTCGAACTACGAACCGCCGAGAATCCGAAAAAGAAAAAGCGATCACCCATTCACCAATCGGAAGAATAAGGCTAAGAAATGAAGGCAGAAAAACAAAATGGATTCCCATCTGAAACGCAAGCCTCGCCGATGGTCGTCGGAGCATTGCGTATCTCGGATTCTTCAGCTCCCTCGGCACCGTCGCTGCGATTATCGCCGGGATCGTAGATTCGGATTGGTCAATGGCAGCGGTTGTCCATTATCCCCGTGCGGTTCCACGCTGATAGCCGGCGGCCGCATCGATCGCAAAAGGCCCCAGCCAGTGTGACTCTTCCTGCGGAATGAGTTCGGGCGCTACCCAAGAGACCAGGTGAGAATAATCAATCCTGATCGGCCTGAGCCTACAATAAAAATCGGCTTGTTTATTCGTTCAACTGGCAATGGCATTTTGTCGTGAAGCTTTAGGGCGGAGTTCGAGATAATCCATCGCTCGCCGGCACGAAGTCGGAAGGTAATATGTTCGGTTTTCGTCGCATCCAGAAGCTGCCTCCTCCCCACCATGGTGAATTGGTAAAGATAGCTTTGAAATCTTCCATATAGTAGTGGGCGAGATAGCTATTGCCCATGAGCACTTCGAACTCTGAATTGAAAGCCAGAAACGCCTGGAGCAGGTATTGCTCGGCCCAAAAACGGAATTCGCCCAGAACCCATTGGCGATCATAGTCGAGCGGGAACCAGATATCGTGCACATGCACGATCACGCCGGGTTTCAAACGGGGCAGCACTTCCAAAAACAGGTAGTTTACGTCGCCACCGATTTTGACTGTATGGGAGCTATCGATGAATAAAATGTCCCCCGATTCGAGTCGAGAGAAGAAATCTAACTCCACGTCTTGAACTGGTTTTTGAACCAGCGACGCCAGGCCGGGAAAGCCTGCGACGAGAAAATCGAGCGGAAAAGGCTCGATGCAGACGAGCGACGAAGATTTGTTCTTTACCGCCGCTTGCGCTGTAAGGAGGGACGAAAATCCGCCGCCGACTTCAATGATGAGGCGCGGCTGGAAGTGGCGAACCATGCAATAGGCGACAAGGGCGTCGGTGCCGCTGAATAGGCCATTGTCGAAATAAAACTCTCCTCGCTGACCTGTGGCGAGCCGCGGGATCGTGTCATATTCATTTCTAAAGCGCGGGAAGACATTGCGCAGCAGATCCAGTTGACCGGCCTCGTTCATATCCACTCCGGCCAGACTTCCTGGCTTTGCCCAAATGGCGTCGGTCAAAGTTCTGGTGTCCGGGATGGGCTGGTAAAAGTGGACCGGCGTGACGTGAAATCCGTGCTGCTCCCACTGAACAAAGAGGTCATGGAATTGTGGATGCTTAAGGCAGCGCGGAATAACCTTTGCGATGTAATTCGCGACTGCTGCGAGGTGCACATTCTCCCAGCCCGGTTCCGATGCGAGCGAGTCGAGAATCTTTTCCCAAGAGCCATCGTCGCGGCGAACAGTGACGCGGCCAAGAAGTCTGGATGGTTCGCTTCCCGAATAGAGTCTGAATTCGAAACCGCTTCCGGGTTGAATCCACGGCACCTCAACCGAGCCGCCGTTGCCTCGCGAGACCAGTTTTTCGCCGCCGGTGGGAATCGAGACCCGCACTTCGGCGCCCGCCGGATCGGTCGTTTTCCAACTAATCGTTGCTTTCGAGCCTTCTGCGAACGGGATCGGGTTGGGAGTCGCCGCGATCCTGCCGGTGATCTCCCGCGGCAACTTTCCCTTACTCACGCCTCAATCGCAGCCTGGTTGCCATTTCTAAACTGCTCGGCAGGGCGCCGCTCGATTTTAATTCTGGCCGCGCTCGACGAGTTCATGTGCTCATCGCTAAGAAGTCGCTTCAACTGTTTGCGCGCCACTTCTTTGGAATAGAGCAATTTGGTTTTTTGGATTCCGTTTTTTGAAAGCCGATTCCAAAGATCCTCCGAGTGATAGAGCTCGAGGAGAGCCTTCGCGAAGTTCTCCGGTTCATCCGCAACCAAAATATCTTCCCCGTGTGTCAAGCCCATTCCCTCCGCGGCGACGGAAGTTGCAATCACTGGTACTCCGAAGCCCATACTCTGATTAATTTTACCTTTCACTCCTGCGCCCCATCGTAATGGAGCTACCGACAACTTCACGCTCTCGAAGTACGGGCGAACATCGGGTTGCAGCCCGGCGACGATCACGTTCTCGCTCGCTAAGGCAACGACTGATGGCGGCGCCTTGTCGCCGATAATGTAGAACTTTGCGCTCCGGAGCCGCGCTTCGACCAACGGGTAAATCTCTCGCACGAAATACACGACAGCATCGATGTTCGGGGTGTGCTGAAAACCGCCGATGAACAGAAAATCGCGCCGCAGCGCAAACGGCGTGGCCGAACCGGGAACATCGACAATGTTTGAGACAATCTCGACACGCTTTCCCGGTATTCGCTCGCGCAGGAGCATCTGCTCAACGCTACTGACGACCCAGGTCTCGTCCGCCTGGTTGATTAACTCATGCTCTTGCGTGCGTTTTTCGTCCGCCGTGCGTTGAACATCCGCATCCTGCGTCAGCTCTGCTTCCCGGCTTTCACGCAGGAACTGCAGATCGACAGTGTCAAAGATCAGCCGGCTCTGCGGAGCGTGCCGCCGAACGTCCACGACGTGTTTTCGAGCGAAATTGCAACGGCTCAAGATAACTACGTCATATTCCGCGCCGCGCTCGCTCAGATGTTGGCGGACGCTCTTAATGTACGGATGGTGGACAACTTCGATGCCGCGCTTCCGGATTTCATCCGCGTAGGGAGCGATGTCCGCGAGATTGTCTGGCACGAACGTAACGCGGTGCCCGAGACAGCGCAGGAGCTTTAGAACCTGGAACATCCGGACCGAGCCAGAGTCTTTCTCGGGCATGGGCAAATGGTGATCGATGACAAGGATTCGTTTCTGGCCAGGTTTGCAACCGAAGTAACTAGCCAAATCCGCGTTCTCGGGCTTGGACGCGAGCACGTTGGCCCACGAGTGGACAAACTTCTCTCGATTGATCTCCTGGTGACGTTTTGCCCCTGTCGATGTATCAGTGCCCCCAGTCGCACCCTCGTAATGGATGACTTCGCTCAGCGGCTGGTAGAGAACCTTGTAGCCATTTTGCCGGATCTTAAAAGACAGATCGGTATCCTCATAGTAGGCGGGCGCGTATCGCGCATCGAAACCACCGATGCTCTCAAATAGTGATTTCGGGACCATGGCACACGCGGCCGAACAGTAATCGACATCACGGAGGTAGTTATATTCCGGCTTCCTGGGATCATCGAATTTGCCATAGTTCCATCCTGAGCCATCCCGCCAGATTATGCCGCCTGCTTCTTGGAGGCGGCCGTCGGGAAAGAGCAGCTTCGATCCGACTAAGCCAGCTCGCGGCTCCAATTGAAACGTCTCCAGCAGTGCATCGAGCCAACCTGACTTCACGATTGTGTCGTTATTCAGGAACAACAGATATTCGCCACGAGCTTTAGCAGCGCCGCGATTGCAGGAGCCAACGAAGCCGGCGTTTGTTTCATTCCGTAGATACACGATGCCCTTCATCCGCGGCACGAAATCAGCAGTCGCGTCGGCCGATCCGTCATCTA
>DATMPQ010000152.1:0-8631 GCA_035567015.1 Chthoniobacterales bacterium
ACGGAATCCGGTTTAGCGCGATGCCTTCGTTTGAGGTAAAACTGACCGATCAAGAGATCTGGCAGGTGAGTCTTTTCCTGCACAGCGCCGACAAATTGCCTCCAAAGGTTCGGGAAGCCTTCCGTCAGCAGGGTTCGAATTAATTCGCAATCCGCGATCTGCAATCCACAATCGTCACAAGTCGCCCCCGTGAAGGACGGAGCCTAACGGCTCGATCGCTGTCGGTTACGGACGTCGATTCCGGTCTTTATGTGTTGACCCTGTTGGCGGTTGCCTCCTAGGCTGCGTCTCAACACCAACCGAAAGGATCTATGAAAAAATACGTTACCTACGCAATGACCGCCTTGTTCGCGACGATCGCTGTTTCGATCGCCGCGCCGGACAAGGACGCAATAATGGCAAAGGAAAAAGCGGCCTGGCAGGCGTTCAAAGATAAGAACGCCGCCGACTTCAAGAAAGTGGTAGATAAAGACTTCCGTGGAGTTTACGCCGAAGGCGTCTCCAATCTGCAGAAAGAATTGGACGACATGAAAAAGTGGGACATGAAATCGTTTGCCATCAGCGATTACGACTCCTTCTCTGATGAACCGGACGTGGTTGTGACTACTTACACGGTGAAACTTGAAGGCACGTATGACGGCAAGGACATGACCGGTACTTACAATTGCGGGACCGTCTGGAAAACGGAGAAGGGCGCGTGGATGGCGATTTTCCACACGAACACAAAAGAGGAGAAACCGGCCGGTCAATAACGAGGCAGTCGTTTGACGTGGCTGCCTCTCGGAATCGCCGTCCACGCCAGCCCTGCCGTTGTCGGTGACGTCGGCAGCGCGGCGTGGTCGGTCCCGAAACTGCGTGCGAATTTCACGACGAGACGCTTCCTCAAGAAGGCGCTTTCGCTCGATGAAGATTACCGGATAAGGCCGGAGATCAGAAATCACAGATCAGAAATCAGAGATCAGAGATCAGAGAGGGGAAGGCGTAGGCGCGGCATGAAACGGTTCATCTTTACTTACATGCTGGTGACCGCTGTGTGCGGCGCATTCACGATGTCCGTTGTTGCCCAGCATGAGCAACACGAACATCCCGCAGGCGATCCGGGAAGACTCGGTAAGGTAAATTTCCCGGTCTCCTGTGACCCATCGGTGCAGCCGCAATTCAACAGCGCGGTGGCGATGCTCCATTCATTTTGGTTCGAAAAAGCGAGCGATACCTTCGCTGCTGTGGCGGACAAAGATCCCGCCTGCGCCATGGCCTACTGGGGAATTGCCATGACACATTATCATCCGATCTGGGAAGCGCCTGGGCCAGCGGACCTGAAAGCGGGAATGGCCGCCGTCGAAAAAGCGAGATCGCTGGGCGCGAAAACGCAGCGAGAACGGGATTATGTTGCCGCGATCGAGACATTTTATAGGGACGGCGACAAGGTCGATCACAGCACTCGTGCGCTCGCTTATGAAAAAGCGATGGGCCAGCTTCAAAGTCGCTATCCTGACGACCATGAAGCGGCCATTTTTTACGCCTTGGCGCTGCTCGCCACTGCACCGCCAACGGATAAGACGTATGTAAACCAGAAAAAAGCCGGAGCCATCCTCGAGCCGCTCGTTGTCGAACAGCCCGAACATCCAGGCATAGCTCACTATATCATCCACGCTTACGACTACCCGCCGCTAGCGGAGCGAGCCCTGGAGGCGGCGCGGCGTTATGCGAAGATCGCGCCGGACTCGCCGCATGCGCTGCACATGCCTTCGCATATTTTTACTCGGCTGGGTCTTTGGCAGGAGTCGATTGAATCCAACCTTGCCTCCGAAGCGGCGGCCCAGAAATACAATGCCCCTGGGAACGAGCTGCACGCGAGAGACTATCTGGTCTATGCTTACCTCCAGGGAGGCCAGGATCGCGCCGCGAAAAAGGTGATCGACACAGCGCCGCCGCCGCTGCCGAAGGATCCCCAATATTTTAACGGGCTCTACGCTATTGGAACCATGTCGGCGCGATACGCTGTTGAACGCCATCGCTGGACGGAAGCTGCGGCGCTCACCGTACCGCCAAATACATTTCCCGGTGGGCGATATGCTTGGGCCGAGGCGAACATCCATTTTGCGCGGGCTCTGGGCGCCTCGCATACTGGCGACATCGATTCTGCAAGGAAAGAACTGCAGAAGCTTGAGTCACTTCGCGACACCCTCATCCAGACCAATGAGAAATACTGGGCAGACCAGGTGGAAATCCAGCGGGAGATCGCAACTGCCTGGTTAACCCTGGCCGAGGGAAAACATGAGGAAGCGCTACGGCAGATGCGTCATGCCGCCGATCGCGAAGATTCCACGGACAAGCACCCGGTTACTCCGGGGATGATTCTTCCGGCTCGCGAGCTTCTTGGCGAGATCTTGCTCGAGCTGAAGCAGCCAGCCCAAGCACTTGTAGAATTCGAAGGCACCCTGCGCACAGCTCCTAACCGTTATAACGCGCTTTCAGGCGCTGCCCGTGCGGCCAAGCTTTCCGGAAACAATGAAAAAGCGAAAAGCTACTACACTAAACTGCTCGGTATCTGTGACCATGCCGATGGAGATCGGCCCGAACTTAAAGACGCCAAGTCCCTCTTGGCGCGGGATTGAACGGACGTCAGAGATCAAAGATCAGCAATCAGCAATCAGTCACCTTTCCCCAATCGGCTCGTAAAATCGTAGGCCCTCGATGTCGCTGCCAAGCTCGCGCAACGGATAGAAACCTTTGGCAGAGCCGGCGCCGGGATCGCGCACGAGGTAGTCGAACCCATCCTTGCCGGCAATGACGACAAAATGCGTGACGCCGCCTGGCAGCCGCACCCGCACGATGACAGGGTTTCCGCTGGCGAGGTTCGAATCGATGAGCTGATACGAAGCCAGGTCTTCGTACGCGTGCCGGACGCGGTCGGGCGCGAACCACGCGGCGCGGTCCCAATAAATCCAGCCTTGTTCGGTGTATCCACCAACGGAAGTTAAAAACCAATTTAACTGCTGCGGATCGGTCTCGACGCCATAAAACTTGAATACCATCGCCGTGGCGGCCACGGCGCAGCCTTCGCCGCCGAGAGTGCCGTTGTCTGCGACCCCGCCCAGCGGATCGTCGCGCCATTTTTCATCGCCCTGACGGAACGACGGCACCGCCAGCTCGACGCGATGGAAAAAATAACGTCCACCGCGCGGCGACAGTTTTCGTTTCCAGGTCCAGTCGACGTGCACTGCGAGCGCGGCGACGAGCAGAACAAAAAGGAAACTGATGAGAAACCAACGGCGCTTCAAAGCCCCAAACTGTAGAGGCGGCTGTGTCAGCCGCAAATTCTGGGAAGCGCACGTGCCCTCGCCATCGCGACGTTTTCATGCTAGAAATCAAGAAAGATCGAGATGCGCACAATCACTGAAATTCAGAAAGCGATCAACCGATTGCCAGCCAAAGAGAAATCGGCGTTGACGACATGGTTACAATCGCAGGATGAACCAGTGCTCTTAGCGAATGAAGAAGCCGCTCTGCTGGCGCGACTCGATAAAGCCGCCGCGGAACTTGACGCCGGTGAAGGCGTTCCCCTCCAACGTGTCCGCGAGAAAATCCGTGGATGGTCTGGAAAATAATCTTCGCGCCGCAAGCGCTCGAACAACTGGAGCAGATCGTCCGCTTCATTGCGCAAGATGACCCCTCTGCCGCTGTGCGGTTTGGCAATTATTTGGTCGATCGCGCAGAGTTGCTCGCTGACTTTCCAGAATTAGGAACTCCGTATCGGAAACGACCAAACGTCCGGCGTATCCTGTGCAAACCGTACTTCATTTACTATCGTCTCCGGCGAAAGGAGCAGGTAATCGAGATCATGGACTATTGGCATTCCGCGCGTCGTGAACCTCAGATATGATTACAAATACAAAAGTTCCATTCGGGACGGCAAAGGGCGTCGCGCTACGCGGGGTCCGCTATCTGCAATGGGAGGATGCGTTCGAAGTGGACTTCGAAGATGGCGTGACCTTCCTCGAGCCGCACGCGACCATTCGCAAGGCGAATAAGATTTCGCCGAAAGCGACTGTGCAGCGCGTCGAGCTGGAAGATGAACTGAAACACGGTTTCTTCGTCCACTACGACAATGGCCAGACCGCCGAAGTTTCCTGGTCATTCGTTCGCGAGCTAGCACCTGAAAAGTTTACCCGCCGTGGCGGGCCAAAAAATTCAAAATAAATGCTGCTGCTTGCCACGCCATAGTCCCGCGACTGCGGGACGAAGGCGGGTGTCAGCCGCAAATGGTGGATTGGCCAGCCTGCTCGCGAAAGCTTTCGGAGCTCCGCGGGCGATGCTATATTACGCGCCGAAAGCGCCTCACTTTTAACATCGAGCTCACCACGGGACGAGTCCGTCCGTTGGCGGACAAGTCACCTTCGCCGAGCCTACGGCGCACCAAGGGGACTGCTCGATCCACCTTAGCCTGATCGGAAATTGTATGGCGCCCTCGCCATCGCGACCTTCGATTGACTGCTAGCGCCAAAGGACAATTCGAGTAAATCGTTCGATTCAGTGCTTAACCGAATCACAATCTCAATCTTCGTTGGTATCGGTTGTCTTGCCTTCGCGGCCAACGCTCCAGAGCGAAAAGTTGAAAACAACAACGTAATCATTTCGGAGCGCGATCCGAAGGTGCGGATCGAGCTGCCGAAATCGGTACAGTACGTCGGCGCAGACCGGTGGGTGTTGTACGACATTGCCGATTGCGAACTGCACGCATTCGTCGAGGCGGACAAACACCAGAATGTTCAACGGCTATATTGGATTCAGTTCGAGAGCTATCTCCCGTCTAAGCCGGATTTGCATCATACATACGACTCGCCGCGGCATGCGACGATTGGCGGCCTCGACTTTTATGTCGATACCTGGGTGAAGTTGACGAACGAGAAGATCACGCCCGGCTCCGATGAAGAGCACATTCAAACGCTGATCCATCGGAAAGGATTCAAACTGCCGGCGAGAATGATGTCGGTGCGTCTGGTGCATCTGCTGGATGAACCGAAACGCAAAGAACTGATGTTCATTTACGCAGAAGACGTCGCGCCGACCGGATTTGCCGCCGCAGATCTGAAGAAGGGCGGCAGAGCACACGACCAAGGGCCGGCAATCGAAAAGAGCTTAATCGAGCGAGCTGAAAGGAAGATCAAGATTGAGCTGTAGCGGCGGCCGCCTGCCACGCCATAGTCCCTCGAGTGCGGGACGAAGGCGGGTGTCGGCCGCGAGCTTGCGAAACAAGAAACAGGGTCAGATCTAAATATTTTAACATCTGCGTTCATGCGGCGCTTAGTTCCCAAAAGTCACGTGCTGAGGTGGGTAGAATCTGGGCATTTTGGATTTACATGTGCTGCTTCGCGGAAGCTTCAGCTCTCGCAGGATTGATCCAAATAAATTCGCGATCTACTTGCTTCGCGTAATCAACGATATCCGCGGTACCTCCGTGTCCCTTCGCAGGTTTGCCATTCCATACGAAAACCATCAGGTCCGACGCGTCGACAATAGAACGACCGGCTTGAAAAAAGGCTTCTTCAGATGGCCCATCGAAGTTTAGAATATAAGACCTCACAGCCTTATCCTTAAGGCTTCGGAATTGCTGCGCAGCGATCGGATTTTTGAAAGCGGATTCATAGTTCCGACAAGGTATTACAACCTCCAAAAGCTTCCCGAGGGTTACGACAAGCTCGGCAAATAATTGATCTGCACCTTCCGCTAACGAAGAAACACCGGAACTGAAATCTCTTCTTATCAGTTCATCTCTTATTTGCGCACGCACCCATTCGACTACGTTTACGGGACCCAAGTTTTGGTGTCCGGAAATCCCAATCTTCATATTTTATTTCGAGTGACTAGATTCCAGTAGAATCGACCAAGTGGTGTTAGGCGACACGCTTTTTTGTTGATAGCAGCATAGTAAAGATGCTCTTCATCAATCGGTACGAGGAGTCGCGCCGCTCGATATTTTTGCAGTATCGCAAATGTGGCTTCCTTTTCCTCGTCGTGTGGCTCTTCAGTTGGCTCGTAGGCAGGCGAAAGGTCCAAAACGAAATCCGATTTAGGAAAAATCTTAACGATTTTGCGAAGCGTATCGAGCGCGACAGCTGGTTCGCAACGGCGTAGAATTTCGAGTTTCGAAAGATTCGCTTTGAAGTGTGGTCGCTGATCCCAAGCGCCCAACGTTTGATCGAGGTATGCATATACTCGCGCTGCCGTCACGTTGCCTAAAATATCTGCGGCGCCACCTTCTAGCGCGTCACATACAAGAGATGTGAATACGCCTTCTCCATCTTTTTCGGCAGCGGTTTGGGTTGCAGAGCTTGCCGTTAAGATCGACACGCCTTGCGGAAGTATGTTGATTGTTGGAGCAATCCAAGTCCCGCCAGTGTAACCACTGTGGCAGCAGTCCAAGACGATAAAAATTTCCTTTATGCGGTCGCAAGCACCTTTCGCCAAGCGCAGCACCTCTTCCATTGGCACGCCCTCGTCATGTTTTTTGTAATCAACTGTGACGAGAACACCATCGCGTGTGTCCGCGCCATGACCGGCGAAATAGAACAGCGCTGCATCGGCAGGATCTGCGAACAGCTTTTCCAAGGAAGCGCGAAGAAAATCGCGCGTGATTGTATCCTTGGTCGAGAGGTATGTCTGACATTCGAAGTTCGGCGTCCCATCGTGATGCTTCTCTAATAATGCGCCGATTCGTAAAGCATCATTTTCGCATCCGGTTAGAGGACAAGCCGGGTATTCGTTTATTCCGACGATTAGTGCTTTTCGCATGCCGTGTCCTCGTTCTGTTGGCGACTGGAAAACCAAAAGACCGCGTCGAAGTCACCGCAACGACGCGGTAGCTGATGGATGACCTAACGCCCGCCGCCGATCAGCGTTTTGAGATTGTCCCAAGTCCACTTGTAAACCTTGTCTCCCGACTTCGTCGAGGTCGGCTTGGTACAGGTCTTATCACTATAGGCTGCAAGCAGGAAATACGGCTTCTTCTTTTCCTGCGCGATTGTCAGCTCTGCGGCAACTCCCGCGGCTGCTTGAGTCTTTTCGCCGCAGAGTACTATCACCTGATCGACATTGTCCATTCGCGCGCGGATTTTTTCTTTCCAGTCTCCCGTCAGGTGATATTTGACCGATGCATCCTTAAACTCGAAAGGGCTGTCCGGTAACTTAGCCTGACCGGCTAGCATAATCTTTGCACCTTCATCGTTATCGTAATCGAAACTAATAAAAACGCGTTCTTTGGTCGCCATTGCTGAACCTCCGGGGGTTAGAATTTGATATTAGAGAAGCTCAACCGTCTTCCTGTTGCAAGCCAATAAGCAACATCGATCACAGCGGACAATGGCGGCTTTTGCGATTCTCGTTAATCACTTAGTTTATGACACGATGAAATCGCATACGCACCTCGAGCTTTGGAATGTTGATGGAACCATTCTTCAGGCTGCTGACGAAGAAGCGGCGCCTTTCGCTCTTAAAGTGGGCGAGCAAATTCTGTTGGGAGGTAAGGCGTATCAAGTCTTCGAAATAATTGATAGCGATCCGCGCGAACTTAACGGGGTAATCTATTACCGACGAGTCGTCCGTGTCAGATGATGCTCGGGGCAATTGGGCTGACGGAAACAGGGTCAATCTTAACATTCAACATTTGCCTTGTGGAAATCTGAACCGCGGAGAGCTGAAACACTGATCTAACAAAGAATCTTCTTCTCCTTCTCGAAAGCAGTTACGCCTTGTTAGTTTCGATGGCATTCAGCTCTGCCACCGTTTCCGGCGGAAGGTGTAACGACGCTGCTTTCATGTTCTCGCGCAGATGTTCGACGGATGAGGTGCCGGGAATGAGCAGAATGTTAGGTGAGCGTTGCAGCAGCCACGCCAAGGCAACGGTCATTGGGTTAGTATCTAAACGGGCAGCAACACTGGAGAGCGTGTCGGATTGCAGCGGTGAAAAACCACCAAGCGGGAAGTAGGGAACATAAGCAATTCCTTGTTTGGCAAGCGAGTCGATAAGCGAATCATCCCGCCTGTTCGCGATATTATAAAAATTCTGGACGCAGACGACTGGCGCAATGGATTGCGCCTCCGCGACCTGCTCGGCGCTGACAGTACTTACGCCGAGATGTTTTATAAGACCCTCTTCCTGCATTTCGGCCAGCACGCTGAACGGCTTCGCGATCGAACCTGGCTCCGGTGCTTTCAGAGACAACTTTCATCCTGCCGCGCGAAGGGGTCAGTGTGCAAATCTTGACATATTGAAATTAGAGAGGGGAGTCTAAGTTCAATGGCGCGGAGCATTCGTGCTGAATTCCCGGGAGCATTCTATCATGTGATGGTGTGAGAAAGAGGATGTGTCAAGATTTGCACACTGACCCCGAATTTCCAATTCCAAACCGCGTGATGACGCATGCAATCGAGAATTACATTTCTAGGGGCCAAAAAAGCTTGACTATTTCTCCAGAATTTAATTTATCAAAAGGAGGCACCAACTTAAAAAAAGGAAAACTATGAGCCCACACAATCGAACTCTTACTCCACGCATTGACGTGAGCGTCATGAAGACGTCCCTTCTTCTATTGGTTGCTATTTTGCTGTTTGCGGCGCAGGCGGGCGCCA
>DATMPQ010000153.1:0-6935 GCA_035567015.1 Chthoniobacterales bacterium
CGGATGAGTCATCTGCCCACCGATTGCCTGCGGCAGCGCGTTCGCCATCGAACCGTGACTGAAGGAACCGAGCAGCCGGCGCTTGCCGTTCATCTTCAGATAACGTGCGGCCCAAATCGTCGGCGTGCCCACGTCGCAAGAAAAAATCGCGTCCGCGTCGGCCAACTCGTCAAGCTCGCGGGCAACAAATTGAGGATGGCTTCCTTTTCCTGCACGTCCTTCCGTCGCCAGTTCATCGAGCGTTTTTCGTGCTTTTTGATAATGTTCGAGCGCAGATTTCAAATGCTCGTCGTCGGCAGCTTGTTTCAATTTTGGCAAGAGCGCCCGAAACGTCGTCTTCGTGTCGCCGACAAAACCGTAGTCGACTTTTGTCCGCCGGCCGAGCTGTTCTCCGCGGATGTCGATCTGAATGATGGTTGCGTGCTCCGGAAAAAATTGTTGATATGGAAAGTCCGTCCCAATCATCAGCAACGTGTCGCAGTTCATCATGGCGTGATAGCCGGAGGAAAATCCGAGCAAACCGGTCATGCCAACATCGAACGGGTTGTCGTATTCGATGAATTCCTTTCCGCGCATGGCGTGCACGATGGGCGCGTTGAGTTTGCTGGCGACCGCAATTAACTCCGCGTGCGCTCCGGCGCAGCCCGCCCCGGCGAGTATTGTGATCTTTTCCGAGTCATTCAAAATTTTGGCCAGCGTGTCTATTTCAACATCCGAAAGAGAGACGCTCGGTGTCGGCGGTGGGAACTTCAGCCGGGGACACTCTCGCAACGCATCGCGCAAAGCGATGTCGCCCGGCAACGTAATCACTGAAACTCCGCGGCGCGCAATCGCGGTTTGCATCGCAATTTCCAAAACGCGCGGCATCTGTTCCGGGTGCGAAATCAGTTCACAATAATGGCTGCATTGCGCGAAAAGATGTTCCGGATGCGTTTCCTGAAAATAGCCGCTGCCGATTTCCTGACTTGGAATCTGCGCGGCGATGGCGAGAACGGGAACGCGGCTACGGTGGCAATCGTAAAGCCCATTGATCAGATGCAAGTTGCCAGGCCCACAACTTCCCGCGCAGACCGCGAGGCGTCCGGTGAGGTGCGCTTCCGCGCCCGCGGCAAACGCAGCCGACTCTTCGTGTCGGACGTGGGCCCATCGAATTTGTTTCTGTCTACGAATCGAGTCGGTGATTCCGTTCAGGGAGTCGCCCGAAACTCCGTAAATCCGCGCCACGCCCGCTTGGGCAAGAGTTTCGACCAACAGGTCCGCTACTCGTTTTTTTGCCATGAATCTCCGCTCGCTAAACCCAAAGCATGCGACCGAAGCTGTAATAAAGGCAACATTTCTATGGATCGTTTCAGGACTTTTCCTCGTTGTTCGATCTCACTGGTCTTCAACCAGCATTTTGAAATTGTGGAGATACCTATCGACCCGGCCCGAAACGGCGCCGCCGAAGCTCGAGGTCAGCTTCAGGGTAACGCACGTGATCTGGTCAGAAAGCGACGCGAAAGAAACGACCCCTGCGGCGAAATGATCAGGAGCGCGGTGGTCGGCAAGAGTTCGCCAGGCCAGCCTTCGCTCCGGGACACGCAGCATCATCTCAAGTGTCGCTTCATGCTGCTTTCCGTTAAATGCCAGAGACGCGGAAAAATGGTTCGCATCCAATTTCCGCACCCGTTTGATCGCGGTGATGAATTTTGGATAATCCTCAAACGCCAGCCAGCGTTCGTAGACATCGGCAACTGGCGCCTTCACCACGATTGATCCCTCCGCGGCGTCCATTGCCAGCGGTCTGTTCCCCTTATTTGGCATCGGTTCGTTAGGCCCAGAACCGCGCGTATTCATATTTCGAAAACGTGCGGCTCCAGCCGTCGGTGAGATTAAAAATCGACATGTTAAGTACGAGCATGGGGTCGTGCCTGCGTGCACGTCGTCGAAAGACCTTCCGCAGAGTGCTCCCGAAAGTGTTTTCACGTTGTTTGGTTTTCATTATTTACCAAAATTTTAGACGCAGTTCCGTTCTCCACCACGAAACACTGGCGGGGTTTTTCAGTGCCTCTTTCGAGGGATGACGTGACTGTGGCAAAGAGGGCGGGGGCCTGTTAGAGTCCTGGGTTGATCTAAATCAAACGGAGCCCACTACCGGCAGCTTGTATGAAATCCAGTTCGAGAGCGCTCGACCAACGGTTCACTGGCTTAGGAACAGATGGTTTCCACGTGGCAACGTCGCGGCCAGCCTTCCAAGGTGCAGTGTTCGGCTATTCAGTAGCTGATCTCGACCAAGCCTGTCTACTTGACGGCCAATGGCCGTTCCGCGTGGCGGCCAGACGGAGGCGCATGACATGAACTTTTCGTGCTCGCACAACTACGCGCTCGTGGCGCTTTCGGTTTTGATTGCCATGTTTGCGTCGTACGCGGCTTTGGATCTTGCAGGCCGCGTAACAGCCGCAGGCGGTTGGACTCGCGCGGTTTGGCTGCTCGGTGGGGCCGGCGCAATGGGGACTGGCATTTGGTCCATGCACTACATTGGGATGCTGGCGTGCATGCTGCCGGTTCGCGTGGCCTACCATTGGCCGACCGTTGTGTTGTCACTATTTGCGGCCATTCTCGCTTCGGCCATTGCGCTGTATGTGGTGAGCCGACAGAAAATGGGTGCGTTCCGAGCGTTCGCCGGAAGTGTCCTGATGGGTGGTGGCATAGCGAGCATGCATTATATCGGCATGGCCGCCATGCGTTTGCCGGCCGTATGCCAGTATAATTCCCTTCTTGTCGTCCTGTCGGTTGTGTTCGCCATTCTGATTTCTCTCGCCGCGCTATGGATTACCTTTCACTTGAGAGATGAAAAAGCGGCGACCGGCTGGCGAAAGATAGCCGGTGCCGTCGTGATGGGTGCCGCGATCCCCGTCATGCATTACACCGGCATGGCCGCCGCCAGTTTCGCGCCCTCCGGCGTACCAGCGGACCTGTCTCATGCCATAAGCATCTCCACACTCGGCACCGCTGGAATTGTCGCGGCCACCTTGATCGTTCTCGGATTGGCTCTGCTGACGTCCTGGGTGGATAGGCGATTCGCTGCCCAAGCCTTGGAACTTCAGGAAGAGAAGCTGCACGAAAGCGAGGCCTATTTGTCCGAAGCACAGCGATTAAGCCACACCGGGAGCTTCGGCTGGAGGATTTCCTCCGGCGAGATCACCTGGTCCGAGGAAACCTTTCGAATCTTCCAATACGACCGAACGGCAAAACCGACCGTGGAACTTATTCTCCAACGGGTTCATCCGGAAGACACCGCTCTCGTAAAACAGACAATCGAGCGCGCATCGCAGGACGGGAAGGATTTTGATTTTGAACATCGATTACTGATGCGTGATGGCTCAGTCAAACGTCTCCATGTGGTGGCTCATGCCGAAAGAGATAAATCGGGCGAACTCGTGTTTGTTGGAGCGTTGATGGACGTCACCGTAGCAAAGGAGGCGAGAGAGAAGCTGCGGAAAAGTGAGGAGAAGTATCGGGATCTCATCAACGCTTCGCCAGACGCCATCTGCGTTATGGATGCGGATGGCAAATGTGTTTTGGTTAACCCTGCAGGGGTCGAGTTAGTGGGACGTTCGGAAGAGGAACTAATTAGCAGTTCAATTACAGACACGTACCTCCCCGAGGATCGCCACCTCTTCGAGCGCCGGATCGAGAAATTGAAAGCGGAAGGATCTTTGCGGTTCGAGCGAAAATTCCTGCGGAAAAATGGCGAGGTAATTCCAGTGGAGGTTTCTTTATCGGCGCTGCGCGGCCGATATTATCAATCGATCATCAGAGACATTAGCCACCGTAAGCGGCGCGAAGCGCTCCTGGCTGGAGAGAACCGACTTCTTGAGATGGTAGCGAAAGGCGATTCGCTTGCCGATATACTCGATACCTTATGTCTGCTGGTGGAAGAGCAATCCTCCGGTGTTTTAGCCTCCATCTTATTAATGGAACCAAATGGCAAGCGATTGCGGCACGGCGCGGCGCCAAGCCTTCCGAAAGCTTACACGGACGCAATCGACGGTCTGGTTATCGGCCCTTCTGTGGGTTCATGCGGAACGGCCGCTTACCGTGCTGAACAGGTGATTGTGTCTGACATTGCTGCCGATCCACTGTGGGCTGATTTTCGCGATCTGGCTTTGGCGCATTCGCTCCGCGCCTGTTGGTCCACGCCTATCTTCTCCGCGGAAGGCAAAGTGATCGGGACATTTGCCATGTACTATTGCGAGCCACGCAGCCCCAGTCCGCGCGAGCAGGAGACGATTAAACACATTACTCATCTCGCGGGCGTCGCCATCCAACGTAGGTTGGCAGAGACGGCCCTGCGTGAGAGTGAAGCCTATTTAGCGGAAGCACAACGGCTCAGCCACACCGGAAGTTGGGCATGGGCGCCGGCCACGGGAGAGATCAGATATTGGTCCGAGGAAACCTATCGCGTGCTCGGTTTCGATCCGGAGGCCGGACCGCCGCGGTTCGAAACATTCTTTCAACGCCTTTGTCCGGACGACCAAAGCAGAGTCAGGGAACTGTTCGAAAGCGCTGTTCGGGAGAAAATCGACTTCGAAACTGACTACCGAATCGTTCATCCGGCCGGTGCGATCAGGAATATTCACGCGGTCGGTCATCCGGTTTGCGATGAGACCGGTCATTTGGTCGAGTTCTTCGGCACTGTTATCGATATAACCGAGAGTAAACGCTCTGAAGAAGCGTTGCGCGGCTCCGAGCAAGTGGCGCGCGGACAAGTGGAGGCGCTGGCGCACAGTTTGGACGTCCTGGCGACGGCGCCGGACCCGGAAAAGTTCATTGGACAGATGCTGGGTACCATTGGCCGCCTCTTGACCGCGCCAAGCGTGACCTTGTGGTTGTTCGACGAATCGAGCGACTCACTCATTTTGCGCTCCTCAACGTCGGATGGCGGAAAATTGGCCGCGCCAGATCCGGAGCATCCATTCATTAAGAACCCCTTATTCTGGAAAGAGAACGCCGTAGTTCAGGAGCTGCTTTTCACGGCAGGTCCCGTCGTTTGCGATGACGTCGAGACTGATCCGCGCGTTGACGGCGATTGGGGTGAGCATTTGAAACGAAACGGCACAAAGAGGTTTCTCGCAGTGCCGCTTTTAGTGAGTGGACAAGTCAAAGGCTTTGTTGGCATTCGCCATGCCGACCGGATACCTTATCGGCCGGAGGAGATTGAATTAACCCAGGCACTCGCCCACCAAGTCATGCTCGCGCTTCAACTCAACGAGTTCGCCGAGCAAGGTCAACGCGCAGCGGTCTTTGAAGAACGAAACCGAATGGCGCGGGACATTCACGACACGCTCGCCCAAGGCTTCACCGGTGTGATTGTGCAGTTGGAAGCGGCGGAGGATGCAATTTCCTGCGGCTGTCGCGAGGAAGCGGACGATCATTTGCATCGCGCCGGCGAATTGGCGCGGCGGAGCCTGAGCGAAGCGCGCCGCTCAGTGCATGCGTTGCGTCCGCAAGCCTTACAAGAACACAATTTTTGGGAGGCCCTTAAAGGTACTATTAAGAACACGACCGTTGGAACAGCGCTTCACGCAACGTTTGAAGCGCAAGGCAAGCTACCGGAGCTTCCTCAGCCCTGGCAGGAAAATCTTCTCCATATCGGACAGGAAGCCTTGACCAACACCCTCAAGTACGCCCACGCTCGCAACTTCGAAACACGAATAAGCTACAAGGCGAGGCGAGTTCGTCTGGAACTTCGTGACGATGGCGATGGATTCAAAGTCAAAGATGGACACGACGGTGTGGGTCTCACCGGAATGCGCGAGCGGGTTGAACAAATGGGCGGCAAATTGGAAATCACCAGCTCACGTGGTAAGGGCACGAAGATCACGGTGGTATTGCCGGGCAACGGAGAATCGATGTAATGAGATCCAAAAAGAAAGCAGCCCACACATCTGGTAGGGACGCCGCGCTCGGGCGTCCAGGACATCGCAGCGCGATATCCCTACCTAAAGGCAAAGCGAAAAAACCTCGTATCACGGTACTCATCGCTGATGATCACAGCGTTGTCCGCGAAGGGTTGGTTTCACTCATTACTCGGAAAGCAGACATGACCGTTATTGGCGAAGCGGGCAATGGACGCGAAGCCGTTGATCTTTGGAAGAAACATCACCCCGATGTGACGCTGCTGGATTTGCGCATGCCCGAGCTGGATGGCGTTGGCGCGATTAAAGAAATTCGTTCTGGCAATGAGAAAGCGCGAATCATTGTGCTAACGACCTTCGACGGCGATGAAGATATCTACCGCGCCATTCAAGCCGGTGCGAAAGGCTATTTGCTGAAAGACGCGCCGCGCGAAGCCCTGATGGATTGCATTCGCCGAGTGCACGCCGGCGAGACCTGCGTGCCGGTGCACCTCGCGGCCAAACTCGCGCAACGCGTCAGCGGCGAAACGCTGAGCGGGCGTGAGATTGAAGTGCTCAAACTGATGGCTCAGGGGAAAAGCAATAAGGAGATCGGCTCCGCCCTCTTTATTAGTGAGGGCACAGTGAAGTCGCACGTGAAGGGCATCTTCGCCAAGATGAACGTCATCAGCCGAACCGAAGCCGTCGCTAACGCGACACGGCGTGGGCTGATTCAATTGTAGTAGCGGAGCTTTGGTCCGAAACGCAATGGGTAGGGACGCCGCGCTGCGACGTCCGTGGACATCGCAGCGCGATGTCCCTACCAGATCTACCTCGAAAGAGGGAGCGAGCATCACCTCATAGGTGGTACTACAAAATCCCGCGGACGCGTAATGGCCGAGCGGCTGATGATCACCGAGATCGTCAGGTAACAAAATAAACCAATGGAGATGCTAGTGAGTGATCAGCAAATGCCGGCTCGCGAACAGAAGATTCAAGGCGACATCGCGACCCGTCCTCCGTTGCCTCCGTTCACTCGTGAGACTGCCATTCAGA
>DATMPQ010000154.1:0-3998 GCA_035567015.1 Chthoniobacterales bacterium
ATTTTTCGCTGACGCCAAACGCCTTCTTGCTCTCGCAGCCGAAACGATCGAGTCGGTCCGGCGATTACAGAGCGGCGAGGTTCGCGCGCTCAATGTCGGTTACGTCAGCAATCTCTTTTACGATCTTCTGCCGAAGACTCTGGCTTCCTTCCATCAATTGTTTCCCGCCGTTTCGGTTAATCTCTTCGACCTGTCGTGCGGTGATCAGTTTCGCGCGCTTGAAGATGGCAAGCTCGATCTTGGTTTCGTTGGGTTACATGAGCCAATTGGGCGGCGCGGATTGGAATTCCGAACCATTGCGTCCTACAAAACCGTCGCCGCCTTGCCGAAAGACAATCCGCTGGCGGGCAAAACAACGGTCGAGCTGAAAGCTCTCGCGCCCATGTTTTTCATCGGAATGTCCGAAGCGAGTTATCCAGGGTATCGCGAGTGGCTAACCAAGACGTGTGGCCGCGCGGGCTTTACCCCCAAGGTTTTGCAGGATGTTGAACTGGAACGGACAATGATCCACGCCGTAGCCGCAGGATTGGGTGTTGCTCTCGTGCCAGAGCAATTAAAAAAACTCGAGCACGAGAATGTTGTGTTCCGGCCAGTCAATCCTACGGTCGGGACGGAAGGCTGTGTCGCATGGAAGAACGAGAATCCATCGGCTGCTCTGAAAGCGTACGTGCAGATCGTCGAGCAACTGGGCCGGAGCATCCGTTGAAGTGCGTTAGCCTTGATCCCGATGATGCCGCGGTCCGATTGCGGTGCTGCCTACGATCGTACTCCGCCTGGCGCGCGACACAAATTTTGCAAGGATTGCGCAGTTTACTTCTCGCCCGTCAGCGAGTCGCCTACACTTGACTTGCAAATCAATTGCCAAAACATTTGGGCCTCGAATCAAAGAAAAACAAAACGCCTGGCGATGAGCACTGTCTCGATTCGCCAGGCGCTGAATTGCTAGCTTGGTTCTAAAATTGCCAAGCAAAGCGGGCCGGATTAGTCGCGGTCCCGCGTCACGATTACCTTATCAACTACCATGTCGTCGCCCTCTTTGAGGTAGTGAACGCGAACCTTCGAATCTTTTTTGATTTGCGAAGCTTCGATAACCTTTCCATCTGAAGTCACGTAAGTGACGGTCTTGCCGAACTTGTAGCGGACGGGTTGGTCCGCTTCAGTTTTTAGGAATAGGACGTGACCTGGCGTGAACTCCGTGACGGTGCCCGTACTTTCGGTGGTCGTGGTCGTGGTTTCAGTCGCTCCATTGGTTCCCGTCGCAACGGTGGTGGAGGACGTGGATGTTTGCCCGTAAGCCACTAAACCCATAAGGGCTGTAGCAAACGTGACACTAAGGATTGCTTTAATCATAAGACTAACTTTCTATTTACTAAGTTGCTGCAGTGATCGCAGCTAAAGGCCATCCGGTTCGTACTTCCGACCTAAATCGGCGAAACCAGGTAGGTAAATGGATGCGGCAGGAACTGTGAATACGGCTCCTGTCCCCATCTAGCCAATACTTCGTAGGCTCGGCGTCATACTTTTTAGATATTAGGCGCCCGTGTCCAGTCGATTCGTTTGAACCTCCTTCGCAGCCGGCCGACGTTAATTTAGTTATCTTAATGCTTTGGTCTTCGTCTCGAAGTGATAGGAAGTGTTGAAAACCATCTTTCCATTCTCCGTAATAATTGAAAACGTGACCCTCCCCCGATCACCTGATGGTGGTGTTGCCTTCCCAAGCACGATATGAGTTTTGCCGTCTTTGCGCGTGACGGCCTTACCGGTAAAGTCGATCGCTGTTCCCGCCTGGAGCTTGCGAACCGAATCATCGGATGCCGCCAGGACTAAAGTGCCTTTCTCACTCTTAAAAAAATACGGCCTCACCTTGAGTTGATAGTCCCCCACATAATTTCCGTTCCGATGCGTAAGCGGACTGACGATCAAGCTAGCTTTCCCCAGGGCGACGGAAGTGGAGCTAGGATCAATAAATAGGTTGCGTGTGACTGCGTCCAATGTCTCCGTCGTCGAATTAGACTTCTCCGCCGCAATGCAACTTGTGACGCCCGGTATTAGAAAAACGAAAACCGCAATCGTCAACCTCATGATCTGGGAGAGATGCAGCTTGTCGCAAAGGTGAGTCCGGTTATAGCAGCGACTTGGACTATGAGTCGAGCGGTTTTCACGTCTAACGAGGCCAAGACCAGTTGCGGCTCCTCCCCCTTTCTCGCTGGGCGCCCACTGACAACTTAACGCATTCATCACGTCTGTGGCCTCTCCCATACCGACATTCCCAAAAGACGCACGGCCATCCGTTCCCGATTCCCGAGGCGTGGCCGATGTGGCGTGGCGCGGACGATGGCTTCGCTGCGCGGTAATAGCCTGTGATCCAGTCTTCTCAGCCGCGCCGGGATGAACCACCCGTCGATAGCCCGTAGCGCGACATCGTAGGCAACAAATTACCAACGGTTGGTTTAGACCTATTTACCGAATACTCTTTTCACTTCGCCGACTTTCCGCTCCACTTTGCCGGCGATCTTTTCTGCCGTGCCACGGTCCCGTAAATCCGGATTTCCAATCGCTTTTCCGGTCTCTTCTTTAACCTTGCCCCCAATTTCTTTTGCCGTGCCCTTTACTTTATCTGCTGTGCTTGAGTTCATAATACTGATTCGCCGTGTTTGTCGCCTACGGTTGGGTCTTCTCCGGCTGTTGTGTAAAATTAAAACTCGCCCAACCGCTCCAGTAAATGGAACCAGGGATTACGGCGATGCCTCAGCGAGGTCATACACTTCTGCGAGGGCGACGCCGGTGCCGCCATTCTTGCCCGCTACAATCGCAGTGTAATTGCCGGGCGCCAGAGTTGCGACAATCGCCGATTCCAGATCATTGGTTGGCGCAAGTCCCGTCGCCTGAATCTCTGCTTGCTGAAAGTCTTTCCAGTTGTCATCGAACATGAGGAGCGTGCCATTACTGTCGTGCAGCGCGAGCGTCGGATCGGCCAGGACGTTGGCAACGCCCTTGCTCGTGAGCGAAGGCCCGATGGCTCGGATGATCACTCTTTCGCTGGCAGTTCCGTTACCGAGGATAAAGCCGGCAATCAGGACGTTGTCGCCGGTCTGGGCAAAGCCGCGAGTGCTGATGTTAGCCAGCCTCGAATTGGAGTCCGGGACCAAGTCATATATTTCGACTAGCCCGATGCCCATTGTTCCATTCTTGCCGCGCAAAATCGCAGTGTAATTGCCGGGCGCCAGAGTTGCGACAATCGCCGATTCCAGGTCATTGGTTGGCGCAAGTCCCGTCGCCTGAATCACTGCTTGCTGAGTGTCTTTCCAGTTATCGTTCTTTGCGATGATTGCCCCGGTGTGATTGTGCAGTTCCAGGGTGGGATCGGCGAGGAAGCTTCGGATGCCGTGGCTCCGCAAGGAAGGCCCGATTCCGCGCACGATTACTTTTTTAGCAGCACTGCCAGTGATGATAAAGCCGCCAATGGCGACGCTGTCGCCCGTCTGGACATCGGCTCGCGTGGATATGTTTAGCAGCTGCGCACGAGTCAATCCTGGGCTAATTACGCTGTTTGTATCAAGGGTTACAGCCCCTACTACTGCTAAAAGTCGGCCTGTCACAGTAGTGGTGCTCACCGCAGTGATAGAGGCATCAGCGAGGATGTTGCCGATGAAACTACTGCCACTGCCAAGGGTCGCGGAGGTGCCTACTTGAAAATAGATATTCCGTGGGTCGGCACCATTGATTAGGACAACCGAGGCGCTGCTGGGAGTAATCAGGGTGGTGCCAATTTGAATGACGAAGCGTGCGCTGGGAACATTCTGCGCATCGAATGTCAGGGCGCCACTTGACCATGTTGCCGCAACGTTATAACGATAAACAATCATCACTTCAAACGCGCCCGCTGGCGGCGGCTCTGGCGCCAGCAAATCCAAGACTACCTCATCGCAGCAGTCCAGAACGTGCGCATCCTCCTAAAACACAGCAATCCAAAATTTAGTGCGGCTGCCGCTTTGTTG
>DATMPQ010000155.1:0-2404 GCA_035567015.1 Chthoniobacterales bacterium
GCGAGAAAAGAAAGTGCGTGTCGTGTTAAACAACTCGTTCGGCTTCGGCGGCCACAACGCAACCCTCGTCGCGACGGAATTTACCGGCTGAACCGGCGCCCAGTTCGACTTCGCTCACTGCAGACCTTCTCTCTTAAATTCGGGCCGGTGCGCGCGTCGCCGTGGTGCCAAATCAACACATTGGCGTCGCGAAGACTGACAAAACAAAGAGCAGCGGCGCGCCTGGCTATTACCGAACGACAGAAAAATCCCAGGCAAAACATTTCGCGATCTTTCATAATTCGGTCGCGAATTTCAACTCGCGAAAACTTTCGGAGCCAATTCCAATCGTCAGGGCGCGCTCCGATTCTCGATCTCAGCGATCGGCAAAAATTGGCACGGCGGAAATGTCCGAAGCGTCGAAGGTAAAACCCTGGTTAGTGGCCCGAAGCGATTTTAGAATCACGGCCACGCTTTGCGCCGCGGCGACAGAATAATATCGCACCAGGCCAACGTTCGTGTCCGTTCCAAATACCGTGATCATGATCGTGTCGTCATCGACCGAATTCATGAACATGTGGCTGCCATTGCCTTGATGGTAGAGAGCATTGAATTCGATCTCGCCGATCCGCCGCGCGAGTTCGCGCGTTGCGGCAAAGGAACCGGCGGCGAGCGCGGCGAAGATGGTGACATCCATCACGCTCATATCGCCAAACTGCGAGATAACGTTGCCGCCGCGATCGATCACGACCGTTAAGTCTGCCTCCGCTTTTTTCAAGAAATCCCCCAGCACGCCGTCGAGCAGCGCGACGTCTTTAACGGTTAAGACCGGAATCGAGTTCATACGGGAGCGCTCCGCTTCTTCGGCGCAGGCGTTGGCGGCTCCACCGGGATCGCAACCGGCGGAGGCGTGGTTTGCGGCGCCTCGCTTTGCTTGCTGAACTTGTGGAGCAGGATTTGTGAGACGGCATTGAGCGTCGCGAAAACATTCTCTCCCGTGCTCGAAACAACCTCGAAACTCTGGAGACGCTTCTTCCGGTTGTTTAGGACGTATTCCAGGTAATTAATGGGCGCGACGTTCGGCAAATCGCGCTTGTTGTACTCGAGCACGCAAGGTACATCGTCGATCGCGATATTTTGTCGGGCGAGATTGTCAACGAGGTTTTTGAAACTTTCGACGTTCTCCTCCATTTTCTCCCACTGGGAATCGGCGACAAAGACGAGTCCATCGCAGCTGCGCAGAACAAGCTGGCGGGTGGCGTTATAAATTACCTGACCGGGAACGGTGTAGAGCTGAAACTTTGTCACGAAACCTTTGATGACGACCGCGTTAAGTGGCAGAAAATCGAAAAAGAGTGTGCGATCGGCTGCAGTGGCGAGCGAGACAAGATCGCCGCGGTTCTGCGGATTAACCCGCTGATAGATGTAAGCCAGGTTCGTCGTTTTGCCGCAGAGGGCCGGGCCGTAATAGACAATCTTAAATTGAATCTCGCGGCTCGCGTAATTAATGATCGACATGTGAAGGTCCTGGTTGTGAGTAGGTGCGCGAAAGTTCCTGCGTAATCCTCGCGAGCTCGGCGCGGGTCTCGGAGGCGAGTTCGCCTCCGGCATGCAACGCCGTCAGACAGATGTTGCCGTGCATGAAAAATGTGAGCGGCCACTGCGCGCAATGCAGGGTCATCGCGGTGAACAGGCCGAGCTTGGTGTCACGCATGTGATTATCGACCTTTTGTAGCAGTGACGGTGCCATCGCGCATAAGCCGTCGGCGGCGAGTTCTGTGGGAAGCTTCCCGGCCAAAGTCAACCCATCATCGGCGAAGGCAATTGCGCAGGCTGCCACGCCCGGAAGCGCACAGACGCGGGCGACCACGCTCTTGGGGTCGAGTTTCCCCCCTTTCGCCGAGAGTGTGGCGGACAGGTCTTCCGGCTCCGCTTTGATCTTTTTTGGGAACTGTGCTTGCTCGGCCGGCTTCTCGGAAACTTTCGAAACGGCACGGGTCTGGAAACGTTTCGCCTCTTCGACCGACTTGATCGAGATCGCCGCCTGAGATGGTTCTGGGACTGCGGGTTCCCGGGCGGCCGGAAGTGCATTGGCGCGCGCGACCACACTTTTGGCCTCGGGCTTTTCCTCTTTCGCCGAGGCTAAGGCAGGCCGGTCTTCGCGCGCCGTTTCGGCCTTTTCTTGGATTTCTGGTTGCTCCGCCGGTTTCTCGAAAACCTTCGGAGCAAGTCCGGCACCAGCGTGCAAACGTCTCGCGTCTTCGTCCGCTTTGATTGAAAACGCCGTCTCAAACGTTTCTGCGATTACGGTTTCTTCCTGGTCGTCACGTAGCCGCAGGGTAGTCGCGGGCAGATTCTTGAGAATTTCTTCCAACGGCAATGAGATCGGCGTTTCCCCTGGATCGATGTTGAGAAGCGGACGATA
>DATMPQ010000156.1:0-9640 GCA_035567015.1 Chthoniobacterales bacterium
ACCTCAAACAAGTTTGTCAGCGGACATCGTCCCAGCGCGTGACCGCGAATCGACAAGAACGCTGTTTGAAAAATAAACCCCAGCCCGATCGCGAGAAAACTAAAACGACCCGGCTGAAAAACTCCCGCGCGCAAAGCAATAATCGTGTGCCCAACGGCCACGAGGAAACAAACCGTTGAAACAACGAGAAGATATCGATCCATCGCGAGCTTCTAGCTTAGAAGCCACCCGAAAGCTTGGCAAACCTTTGCCGTTCGATCGAACGTTGACGTCCATGAGTCAGAGGCTAGCATGTGCCCGCGATGCATTCGGACACGATCGATAAGTTACGCGCGGGCGTGCGCGACGTACCCGATTTTCCGAAGAAAGGAATCGTTTTCAAAGACATTACGCCGATTTTGAACAATAGCGCGCTGTTCAAGGCATCAATCGACGTTTTTATCGAACGCTGCCACGGCAAAAACGTCGACAAGATCGTTGGGATCGATGCCCGCGGATTTCTTTTCGGATCGGTCGTAGCGTATGAACTCGGCGTCGGCTTTGTTCCGCTCCGGAAAAAAGGGAGACTGCCTTACAAAACCGAGAGCGCCAAATACTCGCTTGAGTACGGCGAAGCGGAAATGGAACTGCACATCGACGCAATTATGCGCGGCGAGCAAATCGTTTTAATCGATGATCTGCTGGCCACCGGCGGAACATCGGCTTCAGCAGCAACCCTGATCAAAAAAGTGGGTGGTGAATTGATTGAAGCAATCTTCTTGATCGAGCTGGAATTTTTGCACGGCCGCGAAAAGCTCGCGCCGACGCCGGTGACTTCATTTTTGAAATACTGATCTGTTGCAGCGGCGCGAGCTATGAGCGTCGAACGAAATAAATGCGACGGCATCGACCGCTGCTACAGTTTCTTTTCGCACACGACGACTTCCATTTTAATTTCCTGAAAGGCGAGCTGATCGTGAATCATCCCGAGCAATTCGAGAGCTCCCGCGTCGGGTATGTGATCGCAACGGAGTTCAATGCGCGCGTGTTTCTCTGCGAGTTCGGGATGCGACTCCGCCAGTTCACCATCGAGAAGAAACGACGCGTAGGCGTTAAATCGCTCCTGTAACTCGTGCAACCGCTCATCAGACCCATCCCACGCGCCCGGCTCGTTCATCACCAGGAGCACTTCATCCGTTCTCGTGTCGTGGGCGAGCAGGTCGATCACGCCGGCTTTGCCAGAATGTTTGAGGTCCGCCAGTCGGACGGACTCGTCCGGTGGCGAGTTTGACGTTTGATCTTCGAAGAAGTCTTTCAATTGTCGATTTTCAGCGCACAACGTCCAACAGGCTGCGCTGAGCGCAAGCCGAACGGAACCAACCCGCCTTCGGTCGCCGCGGCAGGCATCCAACATCGAATGTTTAAGGTCATTGCTCTGGCGGTGATTCTGTTTGGCTCCGTCACCAAACTATCCGCGCAATTTACGCCGGCATTTTTGCAAAACGACAGTTACTGGGGCGACGGCAAAGCGGAGTTCAACCTTTACGACGCCCAAATCGTGCGCGAAGGGCAGCCGCGTCCGTGTGAAGTGCTGCACATTCTCGTACGCGAGCCGTTCGATCCAAAACAATGGACAAAAGTGGACGACTGGAAGCGGCCGGGTGTGATTCCAGTTGTGAAGCTCAATCAAATTCTGCATGTGCCGACCGGCATTTACACTTACCAGCAGATGCACTCGAGCTTTTGGAAGATCGACAATGGATTGCTACTGAAATGGTCGCTCACGAGCAACGACAGCTCCGGCAATACATTCAAGGAGATGCGCCGGTTCGGAGAACAGCTCGCATTCAACTGGCACACTTATTGGGACGGCATGGCCGATGGCAGCGAGAACGTCACGCCGCCTGCGAGCGGTTATTTTTACGATGAGCTGCCGCTGCGGGTGCGAACGATTGATTTTTCAAAACCGACCGCCGGGTTCGAAATTCAACTCGCGCCCACCACGATTAATTCGAAGAAGGAGGCGATAATATTTAAGCCGGCGAAAATTTCGTTCGCTTCCAGGGAAAAAACGATCGAGGTCGATCTTCAGCACGCCGGCGGCAAAGATCATTTCGTTCTCGATCGTGAATTTCCTTTCTTCCTGCGCGAATGGAACGCCGCGGACGGTAGCCACCTAAAATTGAAGCGCAGTTTGAAAATTGATTACTGGAACTACAACAAGCCCGGCGATCGGGAGCGCGCACTCGCTGATCCGATGCTGCGTCACCCGGATTGATGCTGGCGTCTCTCTTCGCGCTCCTGCGCGTGCTCGTAATCGGAAATGAGAATCGAGCATGAGCACGAGCACGATCTTGAAGGAACAACCAATGGGGTTTAATTAGGTTCGTGGCGAAAGCGAAAACGTCGAGACCCTTGACGCTGCTGGGCCGCAGCGAAGCAAAGATTCCAGGGTCGCCCGCCAAAGCGCAGCTGGAAACTTTCCCGAACCCGGCGCGGCGAAATTATCGGATTCATTTTGAGACCGATGATTTCACATCGCTTTGCCCGGTGACCGGCCAGGCCGATTTCGCGAGGATCGATATCGACTATGTACCGGAGCGTCTCTGCGTCGAAAGCAAGTCGCTGAAGTTTTACCTCGCGTCGTATCGAAACGAACGCGCCTTCAACGAAGCAGTCACGAACCGGATTTTGGACGACTTCGTGCAGGCGTGCGCACCGCGCGAGGCAATTGTGACAGCGCAGTTTTCCGCCCGCGGTGGCATCGCACTCACGGTGCGGACCGAATATCCGGATAAAAGTTTGAAAGCTAGCCGCGATGGCCGATAAAGTCGGCCAAGAGAAAATTCAACGACTCCGCCGAGCGTTGCTCACCGAGTCGGAATAGATGAAGCGATGAAGCACGCGGTCGTTCTATTAAGCGGCGGAGTTGATTCGAGCACAACGTTGGCGATCGCGATCGCAGGGGGGTTCGAAACCTATGCGCTCTCGTTCGATTACGGCCAGCGTCACAATCTGGAACTGGAAGCGGCCTGTCGAGTCGCGAAGTCGTTAGGCGCGAAGGAGCATCGCATGGCCAAGATCGACCTGCGCAGTTTCGGCGGATCGGCGCTCACGGCCGAGGTCGAGGTCCCGAAGAAGCGATCGGAAAAAGAAATCGCGCATGGAATTCCAAACACCTACGTACCGGCGCGCAACACCATTTTTCTTTCCTTTGCGCTTGCCTGGGCCGAAGTCCTGGGGGCCGGCCACATTTTTCTCGGCGCGAACGCGATCGACTACAGCGGCTATCCAGACTGCCGTCCGGAGTTTATCGCGCTATTTGAAACGTTGGCCAACACTGGGACCAAAGCCGGCGTCGAAGGCGCGCGCTTTCGCATTCACGCCCCCCTGCTCACGCTTTCAAAAGCCGCCATCATTCGCAAGGCGCGAGAGCTCAATGTCGATCTTGCGCTCACGCACAGTTGTTACGATCCATCGCCGGAAGGTCTCGCTTGCGGCATATGCGATTCCTGCCAATTGCGCTTGAAAGGTTTCCGCGACGCAGGCCTCACGGACCCGATTCAGTACGTGTCCCGATGAAATCTGCCTTGGGAATTTTTGTTTTGACGAAACGCGAGCAACGCGTCGTGATCGCGATTGTCCTCGCGTTACTGGTGGGGACAATCGCAAAATATGAGTGGACTGCGCATTCCCGCCCGCTTCCATTAAATCCCACTGACGCCGCGGCGACACCGCCTGCTGCTGCAGGGCGCGATGAATCCGAATCGGCGGACGAAACTCAGTGACAGCGGTCAGCCGCCGGGCAAACCGGGAATTCGCGCATAACCGACAAACACCGGGCCAGGCCGATCGTCCTCGGTCGCCTTCGCTGGCGCGACTTTAAAATCGAAAACGCTTACCCCGAAACGTGATTGACCTTTGTAAGTGCGACCATCGCTCGCGCCGACCATGATTCGCCGGTTGGTTTCTTTCTCGCGGCCGAGGTAAATCATGGTGTATGTGATGGCCGGACCGCGATTGACGCTGTAAGTGCTGCCCCAGAATAGAAGATCGCCGGGCCTGAGCGCGTCCAATTCGAAGGTGTCGTCGCGGTGAGCGAGCACGACCTGGAAGTTTCCGGCTTTCCGCACCCAAATATATTGTTCGCGCGCGTCACGCGGCACTTCCTGGATGCCGCACCTCGAAAGCGCATAATAAATAAAGCCCGAGCAATCCATCCCGCCATTTGCCGGGTCGGCCGAGCCATATTTGTAGCCCAGATTCATAGTCGTTAGGCTGAGTGCCAGATCGATGATCTTGCGGACTTCCGGCGAGTAATTCTCGTAACCGGAGATTTCTGCGGGCGAGATGGTCGCACTCGGCGCAGATGTTGACTTGGCAACTGGCGAGGGTTTGGCGCGCGGCGTGGGACTAATCGGCCGAACAGCTTTGGGGTTTGGCAACGTGGAGGTCAAAGTATCAGGCGTCGATGAGGGTGTGGGCGAAGGCGTAGTCAGTGGGCTTGGCTCGACAGACGGTGTGGCGCTCGCTTCGGGAGATGCCGTCGCACTCGGCGAGGAAGAAACCGTGGTAGTAGGCGCCGGATGAGCCTTTGCCTTGGAAGAAGGCGACCGCGACGCTTTGGGCGTAGGCGAAGGTGTCGGCGCTGTTTCTTTCTCTTCTGCCGTTGTAGATTTCTCTCGCGGCTTGGGTGTCGGCGTTGGTCTCGCGAAGAAATGTTTGATCTTTTCTCCAAACGATTCCTCTTCGTCGCTGGTTCCGCGCGCCTGACTCGTGATAGCCATCGCTACCGTCATCGCAATTACGATCAAAGAGCCCAGTCTTATTTTCACGCGATGTTTCTTTGAGGTCAGGCCGCCACTTCTTCCAGGACAGCTTTATTCATTCGGATACCAGCGTCGAGATTCTCCAGCGGGAAATTTTCATTCGGCGAATGGGCCCGGCAGCCTGGCAAGGCGAGTCCGAGCAAGAGGGTTTCCACGCCGAGGATATTGCGAAAATCGGAAACGATCGGGATGCTGCCACCTTCTCGAATGAGCGCGACCTCCGCGTTGAAAGCTTTTTGTAACGCACGCTGGGCGGCCTGGCCGAAACGATTATGCGGATCTGTCAGATACCATGGGCCGTGGTGACCGGCAGTCTTCTCCAGTGTGACACCGGCCGGTAAATTCTTTTTCAGATGTTTTCCCACCAGCGCGATGATCTCGTCCGCCTTTTGATCCGGGACAAGGCGAAAGGTCAATTTTGCCATCGCATAACTGGGAAGAACAGTCTTCGTTCCCCGCCCTTGATAACCGCCGCCAATGCCATTGATCTCCGCGGTCGGCCGCGCCCAAATCCGCTCCAAAGTGCTAAAACCAGCTTCGCCGAAAAGTGCCGGCGCACCAGTTTCCTTCAACAGTTCCTTATCCGGCGAAATTGGCAGTTTTCGCCATGCTTTGCGTTCCCAATCTTCCAGCGGCGCAACCCGATCATAAAAGCCGGCGACCGCGACCCGTCCTTCGCGATCATGCAGCGTGGCGAGCAACTGCGCCAGCGCCGTGGCCGGATTGGCCACCGCGCCTCCATAAATTCCGGAATGCAAATCCATCTTCGGGCCGGTCACTTTTAATTCCAGCGCCGCGACTCCGCGCAATCCGTAACTCAATGTTGGCGTGCGCGGCGCGATCATCCCAGTATCCGAGACAACCACGGTGTCGCATTTCAACGCCTCGCGATTTTGGTGAAGAAAGTTTCCCAGACTGCCGCTGCCTATCTCCTCTTCGCCCTCGATGATGAAATGCAGGTTCACCGGCAACTCCCTCCGTTGCTCGATCGTTTCCTGCACACCGAGAATGTGCGACAAAATTTGCCCTTTATTGTCGGTTGCGCCACGCGCAAAAACATAGCCGTTTTTCAAGACAGGCTCGAAGGGTGGCGAGTCCCAAAGCTCGAGCGGATCGGGCGGCTGCACGTCGTAATGGCCGTAAATCAAAACCGCGCGGCGCCCTTCTCGATGTTGATTGCGCGCCCAAACGACCGGATGACCCGGAGTAGGAACCAGTTCCGCCTTCAGTCCGATGCTGTTCAGTTTCTCAACCAGCCAATGCGCGCATTCGGTGAGCTTGTCCGAATAATTTTCGTCCGTGGAAACGCTAGGAAATCGCAGAAACGAATAGAAATCTTCAAGATGACTGGCGCGCATAGTTCGAAACCTTAAACCAATTTCATTCGGTTTGCCTACCACTTAGTCGCTCGACCATCTCCGCGTTGCTGTAGCGGCTGCCGTGTTGGCTGCAATCGTTGTTGCAGCAGGCGACGCGCCTGCCTCTACAGCTAGCAAGACCGAGAATTGTATGTTTTAAGAGAAGCCGGCAAAGTTTCTGAATGTCTCCCGAATCGCCACCGCCGAAGGAACACGGTCTGATTCGTGCGCTCGGCGTTCCAGCTCTAACTGCAAACATCGTCAACACCACGATCGGCGCAGGTATTTTCGTTTTGCCCGCACTGGTCGCAAACGGCCTCGGCGCAGCGTCCCCTCTTGCCTACGTCGTCTGCGCGATTGCGATGGGCTTGTTCGTAACGTCTTTCGCAATGGCGGGGAGCCGCGTTTCCCTCACGGGCGGTCTTTACGCTTATGTTGAAGTCGCCTTCGGCCGCTACGTCGGATTTCTGGCTGGCATTCTTTATTTTCTCCTGGCAGTGCTGAGCGTTTCCGGCGTCGTCAACGTCCTTGCCACTTCTGTAGGCGTTTTAGCACCTCCACTCGCGACAAAAGTGGCGCGCTTCGCCATCATTTTGTCTGTCTTCGGTTTTCTAGCCGCGATCAACATTCGCGGCGTGCGCACCGGCGTGCGAGTCGTCGGAGCGGTCACGCTGATCAAGCTTCTGCCCCTGATTGTTTTCGTTCTCGTCGGTATTTTTTTTATTCACCGGGAATCGATCGCCTGGGCTGGTTGGCCAGGAAGCAAGCCGCTTGGTGAAAGCGTCCTGCTTCTCATTTTCGCCTTTATGGGAATCGAAACCGCACTGGTACCCAGCGGCGAAATCAAAGCGCCAGCGCGGACCGTTCCGCGCGCGATTTTTACCGCGCTCGCGATTACAACTTTACTTTACGTCATGATACAACTCGTCGCGCAGGGGGTGCTCGGTAGCGAGTTGGCAAAACACCCGGATGCGCCGTTGGCCGAAGCCGCAGTCCGATTTTTGGGAGTGGCTGGTCGAACGCTGCTGCTGGCCGGCGCCACCGTTTCGGCGCTTGGCTTCGTCACAAGCGACATTCTCGGATCGCCGCGAATTATTTTCGCATTCGGTCGCGATCGTTTCCTGCCAGTCTGGTTCGCGCACATTCATCCGCGTTTTCACACTCCTGATGTTGCCATCATCACTTATGCCGTGATCGCGTTCGTGCTTTCGTTCAGCTCAACGTTTCAGAAACTGGCAATTCTTGCCAATGTTGTTACCTTGCTGCTCTATCTGCTTTGTTGTCTCGCCGCATTGGAGTTGACGAGGCGCGATGTTCGCACTGATGGCGCACCGTTTACATTTCCCGGCGCGAATCTCATTCCGGTTCTCGCGATTGGTGTGATTATCTGGATTCTCACGCACGCGACTACAAAGGAATTCGCTGTCACAGCCGCCTGTCTCGGTATTGCGTCCTTACTTTTCTTCGTTCGACAACTTATGGTGACAAGAGCCAAATCCGTTTGATAAACGTATCGAGCTCAGGAGCTGGCCCTGCCCCAACATCCTGTGGAAGGCAGGCCGGCGAACCCCTCCAAATTGTAGGAAAAGCGCTTGTCACAGCCTCCGGAGCGTTGTATCTAGCGCCAATTCCCCAGAAGACAGCCTCGACATGCATCTACAATCACTCGAGCTTTTTGGCTTCAAATCCTTCGCCGATAAAACGACTTTCAATTTCCACGAAGGCGTCACCGCCATTGTCGGGCCGAATGGTTGTGGAAAATCCAATCTGCTCGATTCTGTGCGCTGGGCTCTCGGCGAACAATCGGCCAAATCACTCCGCGGCGACGAAATGGCCGACGTCATTTTCAACGGCGCCGACACACGCAAGCCGCTTGGTTTCGCCGAGGTTTCACTCACCTTCAGCGATTGCGCAACCGAGCTCGGCGTGGATTGGCATGACGTGCGCGTAACGCGTCGTGTTTATCGCGACGGTAATTCCGAATACCTGCTCAATAAAACGCCCTGCCGTTTGCGCGACATTCAGAATCTTTTCGCAGGCACCGGCATCGCCCGCGCCGCCTACTCGATGATGGAACAAGGCAAAATCGACATGGTCCTGAGCTCGCGACCGGAAGATCGGCGCGCGGTTTTTGAAGAAGCGGCCGGCATTACAAAATACAAAGCGCACAAGCGCGAGGCGTTGCGCAAGTTGGAAGCGACCGAGGCAAACCTTCTGCGCATCGGTGACATCATCAAAGAGGTAAAGCGGCAAATCGGGTCGCTGCAACGTCAGGCTGGCAAGGCGCGACGTTATCAGGCGTTGCTCGCGGATCTGCGAACGCTCGATACGCATTATTCGCACAAGCAACTCGAATCGCTTGAAACTGAGCTCGCGAGTTGTCACGCCGAAATCGCGCGCCTGGGCGAGTCGGAGGAGGCAACCCGCGCGAAGATTGACACGGGCGAAAACCAACTCGCCGAGCAACGCCACGCGCTGGATGAAATCGACAAACAGATCGCCGATGGCCGCACCGAGTTGCAACGTCTGCAAAGCGAAATTGGGACGCATCACAGTCGAATCGAGTTGAACCGGCAGCGTGCCGAGGAATTAACCGAACTAATCGAGCGCGCCCGGAAGGATATCGCCGCGGCCGAGGTAAAGCGCGGCCAGCAGCAGCAAGAAATACAGGAAGCGGACAGGCTGATTGAGAAGATGGGCCAGCTTGTGCAAACGAAACAGGCCGAACTGACAAAGGTTACCGACTTGATCTCGAAACTCCGCGCCGAGCGGGGTATGCACGAGACGCACTTGAAAGAACTGCAACTAGCACTCTCGAAAAACGAAAGCCGGATTGCAGAACTGGAAGACGAACTCTCCACTATCACCATCCGCCGGGAAGCAACTCAGGAAAACATACGTGATCTCGAGGCCGCGATCTCCGCTACGAACGCCGCGCGAGACGGAGTTCGGTCAGAGATTGCGGCCGCCCACGCAGCCATCGACACCGTGCGAAAGGATCGCGATCTTCTTAAGGCAGCGGCACAATCCGGGGAAGAAAGATTACGACAACAGCAACAGCTCCTGAACGGCGCGGAAAAAAGTCTCGTCGCAATCGAACGCGCCTTGACAGAAAAGGAATCGCGTCTCGAAATTTTACGCCAACTCGAAGAACAAGGTGAGGGCCTCGCTCAAGGTTCGCAGGCTGTACTCAGGGGACTCGATGATCCAGCGCGAATTCACCCCGCCCTGGCTGGCGCCCTGGCCGCAAATCTCGAGGTCGATCCAAAATTTGTCGCCGCGATTGAAGCCGCCCTGGGCCGAAATCTGCAAGCGGTCGTTCTGCAAGATGCGAAACTGGCGCCTGAAATTATTGCGACGCTAACGAAAAAGAAGCTCGGCCAGGCCGCACTCGCTGTCCCAGAATTCTGTACTCCTTCGCCCGAGACCGGGCCGGGGGCGCTCCCAAAGAATGCTGTCGCCTGGGCAATCGAC
>DATMPQ010000157.1:0-17809 GCA_035567015.1 Chthoniobacterales bacterium
GTTCACGACCTATACAATCAAGCCCGATGATCTGAAATTCATCGGGCCCATTCCGACCAGTCACTCCGAACAAGCGAAGTTGAAAGCGCTCCTTTACGGATCGCTACTTGAATTTGTCGCGGAACGTTATCACTCCGCCGAAGCGTACATTCAAAAACTGAATCCCGGAAAAGATTGGGAGAATCTTAAACCTGGTGAAGTTCTCAAAGTCCCGAACGTATTGCCCTTTGAGATCGAAAAGATTACCGAAGGGAAAGTTCCTGAAAATCCGGCATTTGCCGCGCGCAAGATTTTTATCGATACAAAAGAGCGGCTGCTCGAGGTTTTCGATGGCGACCAGTTGGTCTGCGTCTTTCCGATCACGCCCGGATCGACAACTCTGCCGGCGCCAGTGGGCACCTGGAAAATTCTCGGCGTGGCGACAATGCCGTGGTTTCGCTACGACGAAGGCATGCTCAATTACGGCGTGCGCACCGAGAACTACTTCAACCTACCGCCCGGGCCGAATAATCTCGTAGGCATTCTCTGGATGGGCTTGAACAAGACCGGCATCGGCATCCACGGCACGAACAATCCGGAGACGATCGGCCGTGCTGCCAGTCACGGCTGCATCCGCCTGGCAAACTGGGACGCCGCACGCGTCAAAGATCTCGTCAGCGTGGGCAACACGGTCATCATTTTTTGATCCTGAGCGGCGGTCTGTGACCGTCGGACAAATAATGCGACGGTCATAGAGCGCCGCTACGGCGAAAATTCTTCGCGCGGAATCGATGCCTCAAGCGTCTAGGCTTTAGATCGACATGATGGATGCCAATGAGCGCGAAGTTTATCGAGCGGCCATTCACGGCGATCGGGACGCATTTGAAATGATCATCCGCACATATAGTCGAACACTCTTTGCGATCGCTTACGGCATTCTGCAAAATCGCGAGGAAGCCGAAGACGCTGTGCAGGACGCACTCATCAAAGCGTGGAAATCGCGCTGGCGTGTGCGTGATCCGGAGAAATTTCCCGCTTGGCTCTGCATGATAGCGCGGCATCGCGCGCGAGATGTTTTTCGAAAACACCCAACCACTCCGCTTTCAGGTGAAATAACTGAGCAGATCGAATCCGAAGCCATCGACACGACCTCCTTAGATCGACAATTGCATTCGGCGCTTGCCGGGCTCCCCGAGGTTCACCGCAGCGCTTTGATGCTGCGTTATTTTGACGAGATGGATTATCGGACAATCGAAAACACACTTGGCCTAACGAACGGCGCGTTGCGCGGAATTCTTGGACGCGCTCTCGCCGCGATGCGCAAACAACTTCGCCCCGCCCTCGCCTCTTTTGAACAGCCATGACCATTCACGACGACATCGACAACTACCTCGCGGCCGACCTCTACAATGAACTTTCGGAACAAGAAGAGCGCGCGCTGCACACGCATCTCATTGAATGCGCGGCCTGCCGAAAGGTTCATCAAGAAAGCAAAATTATGAACAAAGTCCTGGAAGAGAAATTCGCACGCGAAAAGCCAGACTCCGCATTCGAAGAGCGAATGCTGGCCGGGTTTCGAGACCGCATTCCGCAACGAACCGCCAGTATCGCCAAGTTGATTGTCGATCTTATGCGACTCCGCTCGGCCCAGATCGTAGCCGTCGCGGCTCTACTGCTAGCCCTTGTGCAAGTCGGCCGGGTAATTACCGGTGAAGGCAAAGCCGTATCACGCGATCGTGAGTATATCGCTCTTGGACAACCTGCTGCACAACCAGCGCAGACATCGCTACCATCCGTGAATGAAGTCGGCGCGTTAAGCAAACCCGAAAGCCGCGCGAAGGAAGCTGATCGGCTCGCCGCGGGGAAACCTTTTGGCCGCGGCCAAGTTGCTGCGTCTGCAGGGCATCAGGTGGAAACTGAAGACAAAAAGCTAGAGCCCGCTGAAGCCGAACGCGGGATCGCCACCCGATCAAACATTCCGACCGCTGAAGAAGCCGGACCGAATCTTGCCGCGTCCCCCGATTCCGCGTTGGCGAATCGCAAACTGGTTCGCAACGCGCAGGTCGAGATCGAGATCGCCAGTTTCGATGAGGCGGTGCAGAAGATCACCGCGTTCGCGAATGAAGAACGCGGGTATGTGGCTACGACAAGCTCGGAGAAGCAAGCGAATGGGAAGTTAAAGGGCGAAATTGTCGTAAAGGTCCTGCCGGAAAATCTCGACCGCTTTCTCCAGAAAATTCGTGGGCTTGGGGAATTGAAAAACCAGACGCTCGGAACCGAAGATGTTACGAAGGCGTATTTCGACACCGATGCGCGGTTGAAGAACGCGCGAGTGATGGAACAGCGTTTGATCGACATGCTGAAAACGAAGACGGGCAAGGTTTCCGATTTGCTTCAGGTCGAGAAGGAACTCGGCCGGGTGCGCGAGGGGATCGAGAAAATGCAGGGCGAACTTAAATATTGGGACTCGCAGGTGCAATTTGCGACTGTGATGATTGCGCTTGCGGAAAAAGATTTGGAGGAGCCGGCGACCTTCCTAGTCAAGGAGCGCGCGCAGCTCGCGCTCTACGCGCCGGACGTGGAGAAAGTCTATAACGATATTAAGGGCCTCGCGTCGCAAAAAGTGCAGATCACCAATGCGCAGCTCGATCGCGATTATTCCGGACGCGTTTCGGGGCACGTGGGCATGTTGATCGCCCCGGAAGAGAGCGATGCCGTGATGGGCCGCGTGAAAGGATTCGGGCGGGTCGAAAATTTCCAAGGGCAGACCGAACGCATCGCGCAAGGCGGCAGGGGCATGTCGGAAAACGCCAGAACCGAACGCGACAAAGTGGAGTTGAACGTCACGATCTCGCGTGAGGAACAAGAACAAGCGTTTCAGCAGACGAGTCTGCAGATTCGGGCATCGTCAGTTGATGAAAAAGCAAAGCAACTTCACGCGTTGACCGAGAAACAGAACGGACGCGTTCGCAGCTCTTCATTCAGTCGCGATCCGAATGGACGCGAATTCGCGAATATTTCGCTCCGCGTAGCGATGAAAAATTATCCCGCGCTGATGCAGTCGCTCAACTCGCTGGGCCGGGTCGAGAACGTGAGCGTGCAGCGCCAGGATCGCACGGGGGCGCAAATCGAGGAAGCGAACGCACCGGCGGACATCTCGATCCAAATTTATAGCCAGGGCAACATTGTTTCATCCGAGACCGGGCTGATGGCGACGCTCCGGCACACACTCGCGCAAGGCGTGGCAGCGCTGATGTGGAGCTTGCGAATGATTGGCGTGGCGCTGGCGTTTCTAGCGCCATGGGCGATTGCGATTGTGGCGATTGTCTGGATCGCAAAACGCATCGCCCGCGCGCGACGAAGCAAATCATAATCAGACGCACTGCTTGTCATCCTGAGCCGCGAAGACGGCGAAGGACCTCACATATTATCTGGAGTCACACAAGCCGCTTTGTGTGATCAAACGAGTCAGTGTGAGGTCCCTCGCTTCGCTCGGGATGACACGCGCTGGATGGCGAATCACCCTTGCCCGCGCTCGAAACGAGTCATAGTTTATTCTAGCCGAAGGATGTCGATGAAAGAAACCAGCGGTATCAGCCTGGACAACGCGGCGGTCGCCGCAACGCCGAGACATCTTTTGCAGTTCGCAGTTGATCAGCGCTACGACGATTACACCCCGGTCGATCACGCCGTCTGGCGCTTCATCATGCGGCAAAATACTTTCTTTCTCAAAGAATACGCGCACAAAGTTTACTTCCAGGGCCTGCTCGATACCGGCATTTCCTTCGAACGCATCCCGCGCATCCAGGAGATGAACGATATCCTGGCAAAGATCGAATGGGGCGCGGTGGCGGTGGATGGATTCATTCCGCCGGCGGCGTTCATGGAGTTTCAAGCCTACAAGGTGCTCGTGATCGCGTGTGACATGCGGCAAATCCATCATATCGAATACACGCCGGCACCGGACATCGTGCACGAAGCCGCCGGGCATGCGCCGATCATTGTTGATCGTGAGTACTCGAAATACCTCCAGCGCTTCGGCGAAGTCGGCGCCAAGGCGATGTCGTCAAAAAGAGATTTCGAGCTGTATCAAGCGATCCGTCACTTGTCGATCTTGAAGGAGCAGCCAAATGGCGATCCAAAGGAAATCGAAGAGGCGACCAAGCTGGTCGAACATCGGCAAAAAACTCTCGGCGAACCTTCAGAGATGGCGCTGCTGTCACGACTGCACTGGTGGACGGTCGAGTACGGGCTCATCGGCACGCTGGAGGAGCCGAAGATTTATGGCGCAGGTTTGCTTTCATCAATCGGCGAATCGGTCTCCTGTCTCGAACCGCACGTGAAAAAGATCCTCTACTCCATCGATGCGATGAACCAGCCATTCGATATCACGACCAAACAACCGCAGCTTTTTGTCTGTCGCGATTTCCAGCACTTGAAGGACGTGCTGGAGGAGTTTGCGAGCAAGATGGCCTACCAAGTCGGTGGCCTCGAAGGCGTCAACAAAGCGATCGAGTGCAACAACGTCGCGACCTGCGAGTATTCATCCGGCCTGCAAGTCAGCGGTGTCTTCACCGAAGCCATCACAGATGAAAGAAATTCTCCGGTTTATCTCCGCACGACTGGAAAGAGTGCGCTCGCGTTTGGGAACAGAGAACTTCCCGGGCACGGAATCGATTATCACAAGGAAGGCTTTGGCTCGCCCATCGGCAAATGGAAGGAAACCAAGCTTGCCGAAGGCCAAAAAGCCAAACTGGAATTCGAAAGCGGGATCACCGTGGAAGGCAAAGTGGAAAAAATCTTGCACGCGGATGAGGTAGGCTCAGCGAGCAGCGCTGACTTCCGCGCTGCGGGACAGCGCGGCGTCCCTACCATTTTGATTTCATTCTCGAATTGCCGCGCTAAATACGGCGATCGCATTTTGTTCGATCCTGATTGGGGCACGTACGACATGGCGGTCGGCGAACGAATCAGTTCCGTGTTCAACGGCGCCGCGGACAAGGACGCTTATAATCAAGTCGCGCTCGTCCCGAAAGAACGAACGATCAAAGTGCCATCCGATGCGAAGCGCAAGAAGCTGGAAAATCTTTACGCTCAGGTGCGAAAGATTCGGGAGAGCAAGACCGGTTACGAGCGGCTGGGGGAAATTTGGGAAACGCAGCAAGCTGAACATCCCAGCGACTGGTTATTGTCGATGGAAATCTTCGAGATTCTCGATACGACCAATCAGCAATCGCAACTCAAAGCGAAGATCGAGAAGTTCCTCAACCAGAAAAAAGCGACGACCAAAGATCTTTCGACACTGATCGGATGGGGATTCCGGCTGGTCGAATATCACAAGAACCCGGAATACCAAGCGGCGTTGCACGCCTCGCCGCAATAAGTCGGCACCACAGCGGTTGTTTACCTGACCCTCACCCGGCGCTTCGCGTCCGCCTCTCCCGCAGGGAGAGGATTGATGATTGTATCAAACCGATTCGTCCTTGAAGTGGCGTTTGCCTTTCAGAGCTTTGGCGTACTCGTCTTTGCTTAGAATATTTTCGTCGAGTTGCATCTCGATGCGGCAGAGATTTTTGAAGAACGCTTCGATGCGCTCGTGGCTTTTCATTACTTCGTCGGTCAGATAGTTTACATCGACATTGATGCAGATCGCTCCCACGACGCCGAATTCCTTGTGATAAATCGTGATGGTCGTGCATTTGAATTTTCGCGATCCGATATTCAGCTCGTAATTCAACTTGTCTTCGTTTTGGAGCTGACGCTTCTTTAAATCGATCAGAAGATTGGTCGTGCCGTCCCGCAGATGGCGGCCGGTAACGTTGTTCTCCAGACAAATGAGGGAATGCGAGGGATCAGCCAAATTATGAAGCAAAATTTCCATTCCGGTGTTTGGAAATGATTTTCCGATCAGTCGCACGAGGCGGACGTAGTTTTCCAGATATTCGGTTGTGTCGTCAGCGATTTTCTTGCCGTCGCATTTCTCGAAAAGTTTCGCGTAAACTTTTTGCTCAACCGGCTCGAGCTGGCCGCGCACGTTATTCTGTTCGCCGATAAAAATCAGTTGGCGCGCCGCGGTGTAATCGCTGTTCTTGAGAAAGTAGTGCACGCCGAGCCGAAAATCTTTGAGATTAAACTCGGGCACGTTCTCGCGATTGATGGTGTAGGGATAAAAATCATATTCCTCGAGATTCCTGCCGTAGCGGCGGCGCTCTTTGTATTTTCCCCAGAGAAAACCGGCCGCGAGCAGAATGGCCGAGGCAATGATCGAAGCGATCACGTTAACAGTGATGTCGCCTCCGAAACCTTTGATCATAACGTTGTCTCGAACTTAGAAAGAATAAGAATCACAAGCTGCCGCTCAAACTCCCGAGGGTGATATTCTCGACAAGGACGTCCGGCGGCTGCGCCAAAGCGAACGCGACGGCGTCTGCCACTTGTGTCGCGCTCATCATTTTGTTACGCGGCCAATCGCCGGCCACATTGTCCCAAATTTCCGTATGGGTAGCCGCCGGATAAATGTTAACCACACGAATCTTGTGGTCGCGCAGTTCTTCGCGAACGCATTGTGAAAATCCTTCTAGAGCGAATTTGCTCATGCAATAGGCGCTCCAGTTTGCGTAACCGGTTTTCGCGGCAATGGAAAGAATGTTCACAACGCTCGAGCCGGGAGGCATTTTGGGAGCGAAATATTGCATCAACAAAAATGGCGCGGTGATGTTTACGCCCAGCGTTTGCTCCCACTCCGTCATCGTAATTTCGCCGAACGGCTTCACTACCGCGACGCCAGCATTGTTTACTAGCAGATCGAGCGGATCGTCGCCAACCTCGGCAATCAACTCTGAAACCCCCTTGGGAACAGCGAGATCGTGAATAAGTCGAACGACGCGGGCACACCGCGAGTCCACGGATTTACATGTCTGAGCGAGGGCAACGGTATCGCGCCCGTGCAACAACAGTGTGACGTCGGGCGCAGCTAATTTCTCGGCGATGGCGCGGCCGATTCCACGGCTGGCGCCGGTGATGAGATAACGTTTCATCTATAAGCGAAAGAAACGTCCAACGTTCAACGCCCAACGTCCAACGCCGAATATACGCCGCAGAAAACTGTGGTGGCAGGCGTGCCGCCTGCAGAGTTATGAATTGTGCAGCCGACACGGCTGCCTCTACAGGCATCTCCGACAGCGTGTACCATTCAACATGGCGCGCTACATCCTTCGCAGCGTAAAACGATTGTTTGCTGTTTCCCATAAGCGCAACCGCACGACCTGATGGTTGAGGCGATTGTCAATCTTTGGCCAAAGCGCGCGCACAATATTTTCACCGGTGGAGGGACTTTCGCGGAACTCGTCGGTTTCAAGATCGAGATGGCGATCTTGCCAGGGCTGAAGCGATTCTTTAATGGCGTTTCTGAGCGCCAGGAAATCGTAGAGTGTTCCACTTCGTTCATCGTACTCTCCACCGAGCGTTGTCTCGGTAAAATAACGATGGCCGTGACCGCGTGGGTTACTGCATTTGCCATAGAGTTTCGCGTTCGCGGCCTCGGAGAGACCAGCCGAATGCAGACGATGTGCGGCATGGAACGCCATCTGCATTCCAAGAAAAACGCTTTCGTCATCCCAGATCTCGGCGAAAAAATCGTCCCGCTCGTGCAAACGGACGCGATGCAGCGGCAGCAGCGCATTGACGCGCTCGTAAATATACTCGGCGAGGCTTTCCGTCGTGATCGGACGATCTTTCATGGCCGCGACCTCTTTGTTCAGGAATCGATGGTCGAGTTCAGCGTGGAGCGATTTCACGCAATGATCGACATCGTCGTAACGAACGAGCGGAGCTTGGCGGAGACCGGATTCAGTTCGAAAGGTCAGACGCGCCCGATAATGATGACCGTGAATGGCGGTGGCATCGCCGAAGAGTCGCGTGTTCTCCGCTTTGCTGAGATGCGGCGACGTGGTTTGACACGCAGCAGAAAATTCGAACCAATAATTTCCTTCGCACGCGCCATCAGAATAATAAGTCCCGCTTCGTTCCGGCGACTCGGTGAGATGACAAGCGGCCAGCTTGGCATCGACATCGGAAAATAAAGGTGCAATATCGACGTAAAGTTGTCGCGCCATGTTCTCGACGGTTGGCGGCACGTCAGCAAACGCCGGATAATCTTCATTTAGAAATTTGTGGTCGAAACGCTCGTGGACAATTTTCCCGGCGCGCGCCTTGATCTCACTGATATTGATCAACATTCCAGTGACCGGATCGACCGGGCCGGTAAAAACAAAATAGGCGGCGTAGTTGCGTCCGGTGCCATGGCGCGCCTCCGTCTCAGGGCCGAATGCGATCATGTTTTCGCTGTCAGTCCAACGCGAAACAAACAAACGGCGCGAGGCGGAAAATTCGAGACGCTTGCTGACCGTCAGGAGCATGAAAGATCAAACACGCTGCGAACGGTCACGCAAGGTGGATCGGCTTCTCCCCTGGCGCGGCGTAGCCTCGGCGGAGGCGGCCGAAGACGATGCCAAAAATCGCGGCTTCGCCGCCTGATCACCAACGCGTTGAGGACAACGCGTTCCACCTATTCTTTCAACAGCGAGAGAAACTCCGAACGCGTGCGCGCGTCGTCCTTGAAGGTGCCGAGCAAACAAGAAGTCTTCATGACCGAGTTTTGCTTTTCGACTCCGCGCATCATCATGCAAAGATGTTTCGCCTCCACCACGACCGCAACGCCCGAGGGAGCGAGCGCGTCCATCAGCGCCTCGGCGATCTGAGTCGTCAGGTTCTCCTGAATCTGCAAACGCCGCGCAAAAACATCCACGATGCGCGCTACTTTCGATAGACCGATGACTTTTCCATTCGGAATATAGGCAACGTGCGCGCGACCGATGAACGGGAGCAAATGATGTTCACACAAGGAATAAAGCTCGATGTCCTTCACGAGAATGATTTCGCTCGCGTCCGAATCGAAAATCGCGCCGTTGATGATTTCCTCGGGGTTCTGTCGATAGCCTTGGGTCAGGAATTCCAGCGCGCGCGCGGCGCGCTCCGGAGTTCTGGCCAGACCTTGTCGCCGCGGATTTTCGCCGATCGCTTCGAGCAGCTCACGATAAGCTTGTGCAATCGCATCGAGCTTTTTGTCAGCCAAGCGATTCACCTCGCGTGTGAAGCGCTCGCTCGTGTCGAGATCAGAATTTCGATTTCGCAAAATCGCCAACCTTTGCGGCTCACTAATCCAGCCAGCTCTGCGGATATTTCGGATCGTCGAGCGCGAGCGATTCCTCGGTCAACTCGAGGGTGTGTTGAGTGTCGAACATCACCGCAAGCTCTTCGGTACGCGTTGCGTTTTTGCTCGCCATGATCGTCCCCGGGTGCGGGCCGTGCGGGATGCCGCGCGGATGCAGGGTAATCGAGCCGCTCTCGATCCCGCGGCGCGAACCAAAATTACCGCGCACGTAAAATAAAACTTCGTCCGCTTCCACATTGTCGTGCACCCACGGAATTTTCACCGCTTCCGGATGGGTATCGAGCAGACGCGGAGCGAATGTACAGACAACGTATCCGCGAATTTCAAATGTCTGATGGATCGGCGGCGGTTGATGGACGGTGCCAGTGATTGGCTCAAAGTCCTGCGCGTTGAATGTGAATGGATAGAGATAACCGTCCCAGCCGACCGCATCGAAAGGATGATGCGCCAGCGTGACCCGCGTGAAACGCGGGCCGTCCTTCACCAGAACATCTACATCTTCCTCCTTGTCGATCGTGAGCAACTCGGACGGCGCATGGAGATCGCGCTCTGAATAGGGCGCACCCATTTTAATTTGCCCTTCGTGATTCAAGTAACGTTGCGGAATTCGAACCGGGCCCGCGGATTCGAGGATGAGATAATCTTCCTCTTCAACCTTGTTCGGCACGATCCGGTAAGTGATGCCGCGGGGGATGACGATGTAATCTTCCGCGCGGTAAGCCAGTTTTCCAAAAACGGTTTCGACGACACCGCCGCCGTGGAAAACGAAGATAATTTCATCAGCGCCGCCGTTCTTGTAATACTCGAACTTGTCGTACGCTTTCGCCGGTTTCGCCCGATATGCGGTCATGTCTTGATTGAACAGCATCGGAATGCGGCTGGTGTAGAGATCGCCCCGACGCGGGATGGTCGCCGTCTTCAGATGATGATGGCGCAGCGGACTGTCGGTGACTTTTTTCGGCTCCCAATGTTTGATCAACTCGACGTTGCGCACGCGCGTGGGCGGACGCAGGTGATACATGATCGAATAAGCCTCATCGAATCCTTGTGTCGTGAAGACGTGCTCGTAAGCGATGCCCTCGTTTTTGTAACTCGGTCCGGCGCCATTGCGATGAAACCAGATGTGATGCTTTCTCGGAATCTGACCGAGTTTGTGATAATACGGCATGTCGATCCTCCTCTTTAGATTGCGATAAACTCCTCACCCTCCCCTCTCCTCTTTTCTAAGAGGAGAGGCAGAGCAGATTGCCGACTTGGTCGTAAACATCGTTGCTGCGCGCTCTCTTCGCCTCTCCCATGCGAGGGGAGAGGATTACTTGTCATGCCGTAGCGGAGCGTAGGCAGAAGGTAAGGGGTGAACTCTCCTAATCTTTGCATTTACAGATTGCCTCGCGCTTCCTGTTCGCGCTCGAGGGCTTCGAATAGGGCTTTGAAATTTCCTTTGCCGAAACTCTTTGCGCCTTTGCGTTGGATGATTTCGAAAAAGAGCGTTGGCCGGTCTTCCACCGGTTTGGTGAATATTTGGAGCAAATAGCCCTCGTTGTCGCGATCGACGAGAATTCCGAGCCGCTTCAACGGTTCGAGATCCTCGTCGATGTGGCCAACGCGCTCCGGCAGCGTGTCGTAATACATGGATGGAATGTTCAGGAACTCGAGCCCACGCCCCTGCAGCTCCTCCACCGTTTCCACGATGTTCTTCGTTGCGATGGCGACATGTTGCACGCCTTCGCCGTGATAAAATTCGAGATATTCCTCCACCTGCGATTTCTTTTTGCCTTCGGCCGGCTCGTTGATCGGGAATTTCACAAAACCGTTTCCATTACTCATCACCTTGCTCATGAGCGCGGAGTACTCGGTCGAAATATCTTTATCGTCGAACGTCAGGATGTTTTTGAAGCCCATCACGTCCTCGTAAAATTTCACCCACGGATTCATCCGGTTCCAACCGACGTTGCCGACGCAATGATCGCAATAAAGCAAACCGGTCTCTTTCGGATTGTAAGATGACTCCGATTTGCGGAAACCGGGCATGAACGCGCCGCGATAATTTTCGCGCTCGATGAAGAGATGAACAACATCGCCGTAAGTGTGAATACCGCTCATCACCAACTCGCCGTCATCATCCGTTAGTGTCGTCGGCTTCATGAAGCTTTTGCCGCCGCGCTTGGTCGTCTCGTCCCAAGCCGACGTTGCGTCTTCGACCTTCAACGCGATCGCCTTCACGCCGTCGCCGTGTTTATAAATATGATCGGCTATCGCCCCGTCCGGATGCATCGGCGTCGTTAGGACGAACGTGAGCTTGTTCTGGCGGATCGCGTAGCTTGCGCGATCCCTTATTCCCGTTTCCGGACCGGAATAAGCGAGGCTTTGAAAACCGAAAACCGTTTTATAATAATGCGCAGCCTGTTTAGCGTTACCGACATAAAACTCGATATAATCGGTGCCCTGCAACGGCAGAAAATCCTTCTCCACTGCGGGCGCTTTCTTAGGAGCTGCGATTGTCGTTGGCATATAGACCTCCCTTTTCTCAGGCGCAATCAGCGCCTCTAAATATAAGATCGACAATTGCGCCTCGCAAGGATGGGCAGGTGGATCGGCCGCTCCGTCGGGCGATGTTAAGATTTTAGCGGCTACGCCGCAATTATTTAACAACGGTCCGAGCCGGACTGGCATTTAAGGGACTGCGCATTCCACCTCATTTCGAATCTTTCGGCGTGGCCGAGGCGGCGAGTTTTTGGAAACGCGGATCATTCCGAAGTGGATCGAACATTGGATCGAGCCGGAGCAGCGCAGGAGTGAGCGGGGCCGCAGCCAGTGCGCCATTGTACGGTATCGAGAGTAGTTTCTGTAAAGCGGTAATGGCGCGGTCAGGTTCTCCCACGCGCGCTGCCACCCGGGCGAGGATCTCGATCGGAATGGGACCATCTACCGCGTCTTTCTCGATCGGATTCGCTGCCATGGCCTGCTCCGACAGAGCTAAAGCGGCAGCTTTGTCACCGAGGCCCATATTGATCAGGGTGAGATCTGCAATGAGGCCGACATTTTCCGACTGTTTTTTTAGGAAGGGTTCCAGTTCGCTGCGCGCCTGTTGCCAACTTTCTTGGGCGGCCGCCTGATCGCCGGCGACCTCTTGCGCCCAGCCTAACCAAAAGCGCAGCTCGCCATTGTAAAAACCCAACGCTGGATCAGGCTTGGCAAGTATTTCCTTTAGCCGAGTGATAATTTGTGCAGGTCGGCGTTCCAAGATCGCTTGGTAAGCCTGTATTTCCAGCGCACCGGAATCGTCGGTAGCAGGGTGGAGCGGAGCAAGGATCGCCGAAGCCCGCGACAGATCGCCCTCGGCTTGTGCGATAGCCGCCTTTAGCACAAGCGTATCCAGGTCGTCGGGCGTGATATCGAGAACCTGATCAAACTTCCGCACCGCTTCCGGGAAACGACGAAGCTCCATATAGGAAAGCGCGTGCTGGGTGAGTATGGAAACGTTGCGAGGGTCGAGCCGCTCGGCTTCGTTGAAATACGACTCGCTCCGGTCCCACTGGCCGCGCCTCCGCTCTACGTAGGCCAGCGATTCAGGAATCCGGCTGCTATTGGGTAAGAGCTGACGTGCTTGATCAAAGTAACCCACCGCCGTGTCGTAATCCTTTAGACAAGAGTAGTGGTAATATCCCTTAGCCAATACGGCCTCGCCAAGAGTGGGCTGAAGAGTGAGCGCGGTTTCGGCTGCCTGCCGTGCCTCTTCACGGAGGGCGACCGTTGGCTGAAGACTAAGGCTAGTGTAGCCAACGGAATCAACGTATGACAGCAGCGCCCAGCTAAGGGCGAACTTCGGGTCCAAGCGCACCGCTTCTCTGAGATATTTCTGTGCGCCAAGGGCGTTGGCTGGTGTGTTTTGCGTTTTCAATGTATAAGCCAGACCACGTAGGTAGGCATCGTAAGCCTCGGGATTGTCCGTCGGTTTAGCGGCGATGACTTGTTCTTCCCGGCCGGTAAGTTTCGCCCGCAACTGATCGGCAATGGCTCTCGCCACCTCGCTTTCGACCGAAAAGATGTCGGTCAGTTTGCGATCAAAGGTATCGGCCCAAAGATGGGAATCATTGGCGGCTTTGATCAGTTGAACGTTCACCCGCACGGTGCCGGCGCTCTTCTGCACGCTGCCTTCCAAAATGTGCGCGACGCCAAGTTGCCGCGCAATCTCGGGCAGGTTTTCCGGCGCGCTTTTGTAATGCTGCGTCGACGTCCGCGAGATCACCTTCAGATCGGCGATCTTGGATAAGCGCGTCAGAATCTCGTCCTGGATGCCTTCGGCGAAGTAAGCGTTGGTTTTTTCCTCGCTCAGGTTTTCGAAGGGTAAGACGGCGATCGATTTTTCTGGAATCGATTCCCCGGCGGACGTGCGAAACGGGCGGCGCTCGTAAATTAACATGGCGATCACAAGGAGCAGCACGCCAATGATGATGAAATCGAGAATTCGGCCCGTCGCGTGACGCGCAGATCGTGCTTTAACCGGGTCGAGCTCTTCGGAGCGAACAATTCCCTCAGGTGTGAGCTCGTAGAGCCAAGACAGACACATCGCGATCGGAAAACCGACCGCGAGCGCAATTACGACAAAGCGAATCGCCGAGTTTGGAATTTCGAAGAACGGAAAAACCTGCGTCGTGAGCTGAGTAAGGAACCACGCGACGACTCCATAAGCGACAGCCGCGCGGTAAACATTGCGCCGTTTTAATTCCCCGAAGAATTTCTTCGGATCCATTGCCGTGTTTATTTACCCGCGTTTTTGTAACGCGGCGCGAGCTTTTAGACGAAGCGCATTCAAGCGGATGAATCCCGTGGCGTCGCTTTGGTTGTATGGCGATTTGTCGCCTTCCATGGTCGCGATCTTCGGATCGTAGAGGCTTTTCGGACTCTTGCGGCCGGCGACGATGACGTTGCCCTTGTAAAGTTTTAAGCGAACAACGCCGGTGACGTCGCGCTGGGTTTCGGTGATGAAGGCTTGAAGCGCGTCGCGTTCGGGCGAGAACCAAAAACCATTGTAAACGAGAGAAGAGTATTTCGGAATGAGACTGTCGCGCAAATGCATCACCTCGCGATCCATGGTGAGCGTTTCCATTTGGCGATGAGCGAAATGGAGAATGGCGCCGCCGGGCGTCTCATAAACGCCGCGGCCTTTCATTCCGACAAAGCGATTCTCCACGATATCGACGCGACCGATTCCATGTTTACCACCGAGCTTGTTCAGCGTTTTCATCACGCTGAGCGGCGACAGCGGCTTTCCGTTCACGGCGACGCAATTTCCCTGCTCAAACTCAAGCTCGACGTACTCGGGTTCGTTAGGCGCGTCTTCCGGCGCCGCGCTCAGTTTGTACATGCCACGCATTTCTTTTGAGCTGGCATCGAACCAGGGATCTTCGAGCACGCCGCTTTCGAAACTGATGTGGAGAAGGTTGCGATCCATCGAGTACGGTTTCTCCGCGCTCGCCGCGACGGGAATGTCGTTTGCTTTCGCGAACGCGATCATCTCGGAGCGTCCGGGAAATTGTTTACGGAAACGCTCTTCGCGCCAGGGCGCGATCACGCGCAACTCAGGTGCAAGCGCGGCGGCGGCAAGTTCAAAGCGAACCTGATCGTTCCCCTTCCCTGTCGCGCCATGCGCAATGGCGTCCGCTTTTTCGAGCCGCGCGATCTCGACCATTCGTTTGGCGATGAGCGGGCGGGCGATGCTGGTGCCGAGAAAATACTGGCTTTCGTAAATCGCGCCGCCTTGAAACATCGGAAAGATAAAATCGCGTGCGAATTCCTCTTGCAGATTGTCGATGTAACACTTGGACGCGCCAGCGCGGACCGCCTTTGCTTCCAAGCCGTCGAGTTCGTCTTCCTGGCCGATGTCAGCGCAAAAGGCGATGATCTGGGCGTGATAATCTTGCTGAAGCCAGCGAAGAATGACTGAGGTGTCGAGCCCACCGGAATAGGCGAGAACAATCTTCACTGTTGCGACGGTGTCTCACCGTCGAACATTTCGCTACCAAAAACTTCGGCGGTCATCCGCCTTCGCCAAGCTACGGCGCGATAAATAGACCGCCGCTACAAATCAATCGCCGAAAGAAATTTCGACGTCACGCGCGGTTTGCACCATTTCGCCATTGGGTGGAACGAGCCGCAATCGATTGACTGCATCAGCGATCGGGACATGGCGCACCTGATAGTTCTGATAACTGACCATCGATCCAAAATGTCCTTCGTTGGCCAATTGCACGGCCTTGACGCCAAAGCGGGTGCCGAGAATTCGATCGAGTGTAGTGGGCGCGCCGCCGCGCTGCAAATGTCCGAGCACACAGGAGCGCGTCTCTTTGCCAGTGCGCTGGGCGATCTCGCGCGCTACGATATCACCGACGCCGCCAAGACGAAATTCGCCGTCTTTACTCGGACGCATTACTTGCTGACCGTTTTTGGGCCTCGCGCCTTCAGCGACGACCACGAGCGAGCCGAGATCTCCCGCCGCATCACGTTTCTTGATCGTGGCTGCAATTTTATCGTAATCAAACGGGATCTCCGGAATTAAAATCATATCAGCGCCGCCAGCGATTCCGCCATGGAGCGCGATCCAGCCCGCATGGCGTCCCATTACTTCAACGACCATGACACGTTTGTGACTTGTGGCCGTGGTGTGCAATCGATCGAGCGCGTCCATGACAGCTGCGACGGCGGAATCGAATCCGAACGTCATGGCCGTGGCTTCGAGATCATTATCGATCGTTTTGGGGACGCCGATGCAATTGATGCCCGCTTCTTGTAACTGAAGCGCTGTAGTCATGGAACCGTCGCCGCCGACAATAATCAGCGATTTAATGTTAAGTTGGTTCAAGATCTCGCGAGCCTGCGCGATTATTTCCGCGGGAACGGTCGCGCGGTCACCGGCTCCGACCTTGGCAACGAAGTGTCCGCGGTTGGTCGTGCCGATGATGGTGCCGCCCAGGGTCATGATTCCATCCGTGCTTTTTCGGTCCAGGACGACGTGATCTCCGGGTGGAAGGAGCCCTTCAAATCCATCGCGAAAGCCGATGACTTCCCAACCAAGTTTCTCGGCGGAGAGCACGACTCCGCGCAGGACGGCGTTAAGTCCCGGGCAATCGCCACCGCTGGTTAGGACACCGATGCGTGGCTTCATTTCGTTATAGGGCGATTAGAGCACTTTATTGGGATCGACAAGACGCCCCGCAGCCGCCCATTGATCATAGAGCTGCCAACCATGTTCGATCAGCCCCGCGCCTTCCCCGAATCGATTCGTGCTACCGAGCAAAACTGCAATAATGTGACGTGGGAACACGCTGGTGTATTGCCCCTGATTGACCACTTCGGATTCCCGGTTGGCGGAAAGAATCAGGCACTCTCCCGCGCGAGCTGTCCGGCCCGTTTTCACCCCGTCGATACCGTGCGTCCCCAGAAGTTCGTTTGTGTTTCGCAAGAGATAACTCAGCGTGCGTCCGCCGCGCTGAAACGAGATTTGCCGCTCTTTCTGCGAAACATAAAAACGAAAACCGGCCTTGTTCATCGCGTAGCGAGCCAGGCGTGCCATGTCTTCCGCCGTCGAAAATGGCATTGGCTTGACCTTCTCATCAATGCCGTCCGGATTTACGAATCGCGTCCGGTCCATCTTCAATTGCTTCACCAGCGCATTCATCTGGCTGACGAAAGCGATCATTGGCGTGACTTTTGAGCCGGAGGCAGCCGGAACAAGCGATTCGAGCGTCGATCCAACATGATATGCCAGGGTATTGGCAGCGATGTTGTCCGATTGGACCAGCGCTGCATAGAGCAGATCGCGCATGGCAATGGCGTCGCCAGGTTGAAAGCCGATGTTGTTCTCGCGCGCGTCAGCAAACGCTTCGGCAGGAATGTTGACGATTTGATTGAGGCCGCCCGATTTGTGTTCCGCCCAATCGAGCACCACCACAGCCGTGGCGATCTTGGTGAGGCTCCCGATTTGGCACTTGTGCCTGGCTTCCTGCTCCTGCAGAACGTAGCCAGTCTGCGAATCGACGATGACGTAGGACTGCGCAGCGGCGGCAAACCGGGCGCTGCTGGCAAGCATTAAGAGCGCGGCAAAAACGATGAAAATTCGGCGGATTGGGATCACTGTGAGGTTAAATCGCAGCACGTTAATCGGCAGCGCCGCATTGGCAACCGTTGAATCTGAGCCATCCGCTGCTGCGCCTTGGAATTGGATTCCGCGAACCCGCATTCCTTACGGGGTGGGAACGTAGCGTTCGTTCCAGAGCGTGTACAACTAATCGGGATACAGGTCGGGCGTTTGCTGTCGCAGCGTTCCCGAACTATTCCAAGGCGGTTGAGGAGCGCTCGGCGTAATGATGCGGATTCGTGCTGAGCACCAGGTAAATTCGCTCAGCCGCATTGCGCAGATCGAAATGCGTCGCTTTGCCGAGGCCACTGGCACGGAGTGTCCCGAACTTGCCCTGCTCGCCGCTGCCGCCGGCCATGTCGAATTCGTAAATGACCACGCCTCTCCGAACGTCAGTCACTCTTACGTGCAAAGCCAGGTACGACCGGCCAGCGCCAAAATTTCCGATCAACGGGATTGCC
>DATMPQ010000158.1:0-37772 GCA_035567015.1 Chthoniobacterales bacterium
GAGGGCAGAATGAAAATGTCCATGCTTGCGTAAGCTGGCCTGGCATCCGTCAATTCGCCTGTAAAAATGATTTCATCTTCAACATTCAAGTCGCGAGCTAGCTGCTTAAGCCTCTCCAAATGAATTTCGTTGCCGGGAAACGGCGATCCGACAACAACAAACTTCGAGGCAATGTTACGCGCCTTGAGCAATTGAGCAGCTTGAATCAGATGCTCCTGGCCTTTGCGTCCCCACTTGATTCGCCCAACACATCCCGTCACCAAGTCGTGCTCGGCAATGTTGAACCGTTGCCGGAATTCGCGGCGGACATTCGAACTCACGACGAATTCATCGAGCGAAAAACCGTTATGGATCACTACCACTTTGCTGCGATCGGTAAATTGCGCGGCGGTGGCGTTCGAAACGGCAACGATCATGTCGGAAACCTTCCGGATATACGTCGAGTAAATTTTCCAGGGCCACATCCCGCCTTCACGAAACGATTCGCGCATATGCCAGACATGTGGAATGCCGGCAAACTTCGCCGCGAGTCCTGGACTGAGAATGACTCCGGTGTTCGTGTGCACCAAATCGATATTCTCTTTTCGGATCAGCTTGATCAGGCGGCGCACCGAGACCGGAAATCGGTAAAACATCAGGATGATCCAGGATGAGTATCGCGAGATGATGGCCAGCGATCGATCGACAAAAACTTTGACCTTTAGATTTTCGACGGCTCGCCGCAAAGGCCCATCTTCGGGAATGACGACCACCGGCTCGAAACGAGTGCGATCCGAGCCTTGAAGAAGGCGGAGTAGCGAGCGACTCGCGCCATAAAGATCGGCACTATTGTGGACATAAAGAATCCGTCGCGGACCGGCCGCCGCGGGGATGGGTTCAATGAGAGATAATAGAGATTCAAGCAGAGACTGTTCGCTTCCAATTTCTCGATAATGCTCTTCGAATATCGCTCGGTTGATTTCGCCCCACTGCTGCCATTTGGCCCGTTCTTGCAAAGCTTGTTCCAAAGCCGTCGCAATATTCTGCGGAAGCGAAGACGAAACACGAAAAGTGACGGCGCCCGCACCGGAGGTAAGGACGTCCAAATTGCCGCGCCATTGGCTTGCCACGATTGGCAATTTCCAAGCCATCGCTTCCACAAGAACAAGACCGAACGACTCGTACGGAGCAATTGTTGAAAAAGCGAAGAGGTCCGCGCGACCAAATGCCTCTGCCTTCGAGCGTCCGGTGAGAAGTCCTGAGAGGCGGACGTACGATCGGATACCAAGATCATCAATCAGCTTTTCCAAAAGTCCCTGGCTGAAAGGCGGCAGGCACTCGCCAACGAGTTCCAATTCAAGATCGGGGTGATTGCGACGCAAGCTCGCGAAAGCCTCCAGAAGCTGAGGCGTCCCTTTATCGGCGCAAAGATGACCCGCGTGCAACAGTCGCACCACGCCATCTCCGCCGCGGCGCAGCAAACGCGGATCGAAATCGTCGGTCACGCGCCAGGGGAGGACAAGGATCCGCTCGATCCCGACCGCCCTGGGATCGCGCAGGCCGAAATCCGTCATCACAATTGCGGCAAATGCCTTGCTGTACACAAATCGCAGAACACGAGCGATGAAGCTGGGAGAAGCGGTCTCCAATTGATCGGCTATCCCGGCGGCATGGAAGTGCAGAATCACGCGTCGCGAAAATAAGAATACCCAAGGCAAAAGAAGAAGATCGCGAACCATCGCCACATTTTGCGGACCGCCGGTTGGACAGAGAAGAATGTCTATCGGACCGCGCATGCGAATTCGAACCAGCCGCCCGAGCACTCGAAGCAACTCAAAGGCTTTTCGCGGGTGACCTTTGCGAGCGGCCTTGAGCTCGGGCGTAAAAAAGAAAGGCAAATGAACCGTTTCACAGCGATCCGAGCGCGCGAATTGCGCAATCGTCTTCTGAATCATAAGATTCTGCCCCCCAAATGGAGGAGGAACCTGGCCCGCTACGACGATTCTCGGTTTGCGCAAAGACATCAGGAATATGCAATCATCGATTATAATCGCCCGTTATTCACCTCTTTTCCCGGCGAGAAACTTCCACTTGAATCATTGACTGGAAAATGAGGATTCTGATCACCGGCGGGTCCGGCTTCATCGGCACAAACGTAGTTGAGGCACTTTCGAGCAACGCGGGTGCCCTTCTTAATTACTCCCTTCACGCGCCGCTCAATCCTGAGCAAATGCCATATTGGCGTGCCGGAGATATTCTCGATCCTGTGGCGACAGCGGCGGCTTTTCGCGAATTCCAACCTGATTGGGTTCTCCACCTGGCGGCACGCGCCGAATGCGACGAGAACACAACTGTCGAGGAAGGTTATCGCGCAAATACCGAGGGTACGCGAAATGTTCTGGAAGCGATTCGCGCTACGCCTTCCGTTCAGCGCGCGATTATCACCTCCTCGCAATTTGTTTGTGCTCCCGGACGGCTGCCCAAGAACGACGCGGATTATTTTCCGGAGACCGTTTACGGAGAAAGCAAGGTCATTACCGAGAAGCTGACCCGCGAGGCGAATCTTTCCGCTTGCTGGACCATCATCCGGCCAACCAACATCTGGGGCCCGTGGCACCTGCGTTACCGGCGCGAATTCTGGCGCGTGGTGGAACGCAGTCTTTATGTGCATCCCGGCCGCCAACCCGTGATCCGCTGTTACGGTTACGTAAAAAATGTCGGGAATCAGATTCGAGAAATTTTCGAGGCCGATGCCGATCTTGTCCGCGGCCAGACATTTTATTTGGGTGATCGGCCAATCAATCTTTATGATTGGGTCAATGGCTTCTCGCGTGCGCTTACTGGTCGGAATGTGCGCGTCGTGCCGCGCTCATTGCTGCGGTTTCTCGCGTTATTAGGCGACATTCCCACCCGTCTGACCGGCAAAGCATTTCTCATTAACAGCTCACGGTTTCACAGCATGACTACGGATTACCAAACTCCAATCGAGCGCACATTCGATCTCTTCGGCGAAAATCCTTATACACTGGAAGCCGGGATCGAGGAAACAGTGGCTTGGCTGAGATCGTACGAGGGCTCTAATGAATCTGCCGGTGGCTTCTAAGTTATTTTCCTTCACTTGAAACTCAACCGCTCAGTCTGGCTATTTCTTCTCGTCGGTATTGCCTTGCGTTGCGTCGCCATCAACCAACCGTTGGTTGACGCTCATTTGATCCGTCAATGTCAGACGGCCGCAGCGACAAAAAACCTGATTGAGACGCCCGGTTTTCATTTAAGTGCGCAGGCTCCGTGGATGGGCGATCTCGACGCTCCCTACATTCTGGAACTGCCCATCTACAACTATCTCGTAATGGGTGTGAACCACGTCACCGGTCGTCTCGACCTGAGCGGCAAGGTGACGAGCATCCTTCTATGGGCCCTGTCGTTCGTCTGTTTACAATTCATCTGGCGGCGCGCCCTGGATTCACAACAGACGTTTTGGGCAAACCTGCTCTTCGTCCTCGCACCCCTGAGCCTGTTTTACGGTCAGACATTCATGCCCGAAATGCTCGTGCAAGCACTGGCTTTTGCGTTTGTTTTGCTGGTTCTTCGATACAAGGAGGATCGTTCTCTCCTTCGATGGGGTCTTTGCGTGGGAGTGGGACTTACCGGCTTGCTGGTCAAACTCCCCGAGATCGGACACCTGTATCTCATTCTGGTCTTCCTTATCATTCGAGGGGAACGTTGGAAGGCGCTGGCCCGGCCCCGCTACCTGGTTAGCGCCCTCATCACAATCCTCGCGTTAAAAGGTTGGAGCCGTTACGTGGATTCGGTCAACGCGACCTACTTTCCTGAATTTACATCGAGCGAGGTCGCGCGCTATCTCGTCGGCCCATTGGCAAGCCGGTTGCAATTCAAACCGTGGGCGTTCGCATGCTTATACGTGGGGGCGTTTATCGTTCCCGGACCGCCTCTCCTTGCGACAGTCTATGGTCTCTATCTGTCCGTCCGAAAGTATCGCAACCAATTTCTTGGCGCCTGGCTGATCTCGGTGGCTGTCGCCTACATACTTTGGTTCGGAACAGGACCCACTGCGCAAAGCTACTATGACCTTATCGCGCTCGCCCCATTGTGCGCGCTGTTTGGAATCGGCATGCAGGAGATTCTGGCGATGAAATGGATTCGCGCCTGGCCGCGAGCCGCCACGGTCTCTGCCGTCCTGCTTGTAGCGCTACCTGCAATTCCGGTTTGGAAATATCTCTTCAAACAGGATCGACAGATTCTCGCAGCAGCCCGCTGGGCTACCGAAAACACCCTCAAAACCGATATCATTTTGTTTCGAATTAATCACCGACCGGACATGGCCAGTTATTCCTACAACACGGTGCCACCGTACTACTCCGAGCGGCTCGCTTTTATTTGGACCAAAGGCATTCCCGAGGTCGTTGCTCAGAGCGCACTGAACCACGCCAGTTACGCAATCGTAACGACCCCACCACCGCCTGTGACCGATGCGCTCGCTATCGTGAATCGCTTTCGGGGTAAACACCCGCCGATGCCCGAATCAATGGAATGGCTGGAGAAGAGCGGATTCCGAATGCTGGTGATGGAAAAAGGCTTTGTCGTCTATCGGAGGAATTGATCGAAATTCTGAACTCACGACATGGTTACTTGTGTCGATGACTATTTTGGGCTTGGAAGGCAAGAGACAGAGTGCAGTGCGGATGCCAATTTCGCCTCCACCAAGTCAACTCAATCGTTGAACCGAACGTCGTAAAAAAAGATTGTCCACCCGTGCAAGTACCCTCTGAACCAGAAACCAGCGCCATAGTCTGGGGTCCCGCGGCGCTCGACGCGCGGAGAGAGAAGACGCGCCTGCACTTGAGCAGCCTGGCGGATCGTCGCGCGAACTGGGTTGAGCGAAACGCCTATTACTATGGAATGATTGGACAGCTTCTGGGGTTTCTCATCGAACCTCTAAAGCGAGTGCTCTCCGTCCGCGGTCCCGTGCTGCAATTGGCGAACGTAAAACCGGCAGTTGGTGTCGCCGTTGAGATTTGCGAGGAAATCGTGACCGCCGCCAGGAAGGAGCATCCCGAATTCACATTTCGAATTACCTCTCCTGACACTGACGACTTTGCCCGGCAATTCGAGGACGACGAAAAATTCGACTACATCATTTTTAACTGCATCGATGATACCGCCGATGTCGAAGCCGCGTTGAAGAACTTCAGACGCCTCGCCACTCGAAAGACGCGGCTGATCATCGTTTCCTATAATCCCCTTTGGGAGCCACTATTCGCGCTGGCTGAAAAACTAAGTCTGAAGCTGCCCGAACTGGAGCAGAACTGGCTGTCCGAAATTGACATCAACAACTTCCTCGAAGTGTGCGGTTACGAATCGCTGAAGACCCATCGCATCGTGCTCCTGCCAAAGTACGTCCCCCTGCTCTCCCAATTCCTGAATGGCTTCTGCGCGCGCCTGCCCGGCTTCAATCGCCTATGCATGCTGCAAGTTTTCGTCGCGCGGCTCCTGCCCGAAGCGCTCAATCCCGCCCAGTTAAAAGTCTCGGTCGTAATCCCGTGTAAGGATGAGCAGGGCAACGTCGAAAGTGTAGTTAGACGCATTCCGAATTTGGGTGCCCACACTGAGATCATCTTTTGCGACGATAAATCCACTGACGGCACCGCGGAAGAAGTCCGGCGCATGCAGGCGCTTCATCCTTGCAAGGACATTCGCTTGGTGGCGGGACTTGGGATTTGCAAGTCGCAAAACGTGTGGGCTGGTTTCCGCGCTGCGACCGGGGATGTGCTCATGATTCTCGACGCCGACCTGACAACCATGCCCGAGGAATTGCCTTACTTTCTCGAACTCTTATGCACAGGACGCGCCGAGTTTGTGAACGGCTCCCGCTTGATTTATGCGATGCCGATAGGAGCGATGAAAGGGGCCAATATGCTCGGCAACAAGTTCTTCAGCCTCGTCTTTTCGTATCTGCTGGATCAGAGAGTGAAAGACACGCTTTGCGGAACCAAGGTGCTCTGGCGCACCGACTGGCAACGGATCGAGCCGATGCTCGATTCATGGGGCACCATGGACCGCTGGGGCGACTACGAGCTGCTTTTTGGCGCCGCCAAACTCAACCTGCGGATTCGCGACCTGCCCGTGCATTACCAAGAGCGCATTTATGGCGCAACGAAAATGACCAAGGTCTTCCGGAATGGGCTCACTATGCTCCGGATGTGCTTCTACGGATTTGTCCGGCTCAAATTGGGCTACTAAACCTGGCTTCGAACGCGTGCCGACCGATCAATTCGATCTCGATAAGCAACTCACGATCGAGAACAGACAGAGGCTGCTTCGTAATCCGAACCTACTTTACTGGTACGAGCAGCTTTACCGGCAGCAGTTCGGCGATATTCCGGATTTCGCCAGCAAACGCGTACTCGAGATCGGGAGCGGCACTTCACCAATCAAGCGTTTTCATCCGCATATTCTCACCAGCGACGTGTTGCCACTGGATTACCTCGACTTTGTTTTCGACTGTCATCAGATCCACGGCTTCACCGCAATACCTGATGCAAGTCTCGACGTCGTCACACTGACTAATGTTCTGCATCATCTCCAAGATCCGCTCGACTTTCTCACGAAAATTGCCGTGAAACTAAAATCGGGCGGAAAGCTCATTGCGACCGAGCCGTATTTTTCGGCGCTCTCGACTCCGATCTGGCGCTACCTTCATCACGAGCCTGTTGATTTCTCGATTCAAGAGCCGAAGCTTGTCAGCGTCGAAGGCCCGCTCACCACCTCGAATCAGGCAATGCCTTACCTTATCTTTAAGAGGCGCCGGGACTGGGCAGAGCGGCTCGCGGGCTTCTACGATAAGCCGATCGAAACGCGTCCTTTCTCGAGCCTCTCCTACCTCGTCACCGGAGGCATCTCGCGGAAACTGCCTGTTCCCAAATTTTTTTATCGAAGCCTGTTTGGTGCTGACCAACTGCTCGCCCGCGTCGCGCCTGATTTGTTCGCCTCATTCTTCACGATTGTGCTGGTGCGATCTGGCAACACTCCCTTAGCTAAGTCAACGAACTCGCACCCGCATTGAAATTCGACCGTTCAGTTTGGATATTTCTCCTCGTCGGTGTTGCCTTGCGTTGCATCGCCATCAATCAGCCGCTGGTTGGTGCGTACCTCATTCGCCAATGTCAGACAGCGGCGGTAACGAAAAACCTGATCGCGGAGCCGGGTTTTCATCTTAGTTCCAAGTTGAAGAACAAATGAAATCCTCTTGCTCACTCCGCTCCAAATGACCTCTGTCTTGAATTTGATCCTTTCTCATCAGCCAGCCGCGGCTGTTTCAAAGATGCTTACCCACTGGAATCAATGCGTGTCCGGGGAAAGCATTCTGATCGCATACGGCGGCACGAAAAAGGAGTTCGATGCGATTCAGCACAACCAAAAGTTCTTCGCCGATGAGCCCCGTTTGAGGACGCACGATCATCAACGGGAGTTTCAAAGCTATACTCGCTTGTTTCAGATGGCGGGTGAATTCCTGCGAAATTCAAACCGGGATTTCAATTTTGTTCATTTCGCTGAGTACGATCATGTCCCACTGGCTTCAGATTTGAATGATCGCCAGACTGAAAGGATGAAAGCGGAAAGCGCAGATCTCTTAGCGTACCATGTCCATCGAGTGGACGGGACAAGCAACCCACACTTTCTTTATCATGTCGCCAGTCCCGCCTTTGTCTCCCATTGGTCGAAGATTACTGTTCGCTCTGATCCGGATGTAGTTCTGTCCATGTTTGGGAGCGGAAGCTTTTGGACAACCGAAGCGTTCCGCGCCGTTGCGGCCATGGAAGAGCCGTTTCCGATGTACATGGAAATCTATTTGCCGACCCTGGCGCATCATCTGGGATTTCGGGTTCGCGATCTGACGGAGCAGAATCGCTTCGTCAGGGCTCTCGCAAGCGAGATCGACTCAATCGACGAGGCACGCAAGCAGGGCGCATGGACTTTGCATCCTGTAAAGCGATTGTGGTGAAACTAATGCGCAAGCTGATCCGATCCGCCATACTCATGATTGCGCATACGTTCGGAGCACGCATAATCAGCTTTGAGTCTGGACGAAATCTGGGTAAAGCGCTGATCATCCCCTGGCACGGAAAAATTCACATAATCGGACTGCAGGCAGCTGTTCGACCGATGTTTCAGCCGCAGAAACGGCTGACCTATTGGAAGCAAGAAATTGTCTTCACCGAACATTCGTCGCCTGATTTCCCGAATATCCGAATGATTGAACGCCCAAGTCCGGGCAAAATTACTGATGATTAGGGCGTATTCTTCGAGAGCGTCGCGCCCTCGAGCAATGCCCCGCCGCTCGGACGCTGAAGTTTCGGAACAAGCTTCCCAATAAAATCTTTGATCATCGCGTCGGTTTCCGCTTCGGTGTGCTCCGGCCGGGCGATTCCTTGAGTGACCGTGGCCGCGACGGTCACATAGGCCCAGCGCTGATTGTAGCCGCGCATGATGCGGTCGCGCAGGTCGAGCATCGTCCGAGCGAAATGCGACGGGGTCGTCTGATTGTATCCAACGAACCAATAGTAAGTGAGATTCGGGAGTAGAAACCGCTGATTATCTTTCGCTCTCATCTCACGCACGTTCGAGAGCCGCGTCGTTTTCAGCGGAACGGAATTTGGCACCGCAATCGCGCGCTGCGATGTATTGAGCAAACTCCAGCCTTGCGCTGGAAGGCAGCGTTCCGGGCGGTGAATGCTCGTGGTCATGTCGTCCCCCGAAAGGACGATCGAGACAACAATCGCATCGCCTTCTGGACTGGTGTAAATCTTGCGCGCGAATTGCGTGTCTTTCGCCAGCACTTCGAGTTCTCTTTGCGTTACGGCTGCGTCATCTCCAATCCAGTCGCCGACCCATATCGGCAACTTCAGCGAAATTCCCGCTGGCTTGGTCTTCGGCGCTTGGGGCAAAAGAAAGACCGTGCTTAGTCCAGCAACAAGGAGCAACTCGACGGCAAAGAGTCGTTTAGTAATCATACGAAACCGATTCCTTCGTCCGCGGTCGCACCCTTTCCGCTCCGGGCGTTGATGTTGAGTAGTTTCCCGAAGAGCAGCATGGCCGCGATGGCAAAGGGAAACGACAAATAGCCGGAAATCACATGATAAGGGCCGCCAGCCAAATCCTGCCCGAACAGGCGTGCAATCAGCATGATCGAAACGAGCCGGCCCGTATTGCCAATGATCGCAAAGAGGAGGGCAGCGGCGAAAATCGCCAGTTTCTTCCACAGCCGATTCTGTGAGAGGTGTCCGTACACCGCGGAGAGCATCGCAATGGCCATGAGCGAACGGATCCCACTGCAACCTTCGTCGATCTGAAAATGAAACGCTTCGTTGGCCGCATTGACGCTCGTGCCGACGGTGTAGACGGCGAGTCCGAAAAAATTGCAAATCGCGCTCGCTGCGCCTGTCTCGATAAACTGGAGTTTCGTCGTCGCTTGGGTGAGAAAATTCAACGGCACCATGAAAAGCAAGAAGGCGATCGGAAAGAGAAGGATGCGCGCGACATGTCTTCCCCAGACGCAAAGCACGACGCCGAAAAGCAGGAACGGTAGCGCGGTAAGGGCCAGTCGCGCTTGCAAGGTGCGGGCGCCGGCAACGAAGAAAAACAGGCCCACTCCAATGAACAACCATCCCCAGCGGGAGGAACCGATCGGCGCGACTTTCAGTTTGTCTCGCGCGTACCAAACCAGAAAGACCGTGATCAGCGGGATAATTTTGGCGTGCTCGTAGTTGGTCTCGGGATTCCACGCCTGCCACGCCCAAATCCAGGTGGAAAGGCTTCCGTTCGTGAAAATTTTCACGTAGCCGAAAAAATAAACGAGCGTCGCAGCGATCGTGATGAGAAGCAGCGCCGCGATCGGATCGCGCTTCGCCCAGTCGCCTGCGGTCTGGAACCAGTTCAGCGGCGATTTTGAATCGCTCACCGGATCAGCCACGATGTCCTCAGCCATTTTCAGCACCCTACCACAAAACCCGCCCGAAAAGCTAGCGCGGCGTCGGCGCGAGTCGCGGCGATCGAACCGGCGACGCCGGCGCCATTTGGTCGTAGATCCAGCGATATGTTTGCTCGAGCCCATCACGCAGCCGCGTTGAAGGCTCCCAGTTAAAAAGTTTGCGAATCAGGGTATTGTCGCTGTTGCGTCCATTAACGCCTTTCGGCGCCGCTAGATTGTAACGCCGTTTCAATTTCACGCCGGCAATTTCTTCGACGATATCCACGAGCTGATTGATCGTGACCAGCTCACTGCTCCCCAGATTGAGTGGCTCGGCATAATCACCATTCATGATCATTTGCGTCCCCTTCACGCAGTCACCAATCCACTGAAAACTGCGCGTCTGTTTTCCATCGCCCCAAATCTCGATCTCGTCGCTTCCCGAAAGCTTTGCCGCAATCACTTTCCGGCAGATGGCGGCGGGCGCTTTTTCGCGTCCACCATCGTAAGTGCCGTGCGGGCCGTAAACATTGTGATAGCGAGCCACCCGGGTGGTTAGGCCAAAATCTTCGCGAAAATGGCGGCACATCCGCTCGCTGAACAGTTTCTCCCAGCCGTATCCATCTTCGGGCAGCGCCGGATATGCGTCTCCCTCTTTTAACGCCGTGACATTCGGATCGGTTTGCTTGTCTGCCGCATACACGCAGGCAGACGAAGCGTAGAAAAACCGATCCACGCCCCCATCTTTTGCGGCCATGACCAGGTGCGTGTTTATTAAGACGCTCAACATGCAAAGCGCCTTGTTGTTTTCGATGAATCCCATGCCGCCCATATCCGCGGCCAAGTTATAAATAAGAGGGCAACCAGTAACAGCGCGCTCGCCGCTTTCCTTCTCCTGCAAGTTCAGCTGTAGATTTTCCGCCTCGGGAAAAAGCTGATACCACTCCTGCAAAGGTTTCACGTCCACTGCACGAACTTCCCTGCCTTGGCGAAGCAGATCGCCGACGAGATGCCCGCCAATAAAACCACCCGCGCCGCAAACTAAGGTTTTTTCCGAAGCCATTCCGGGTAAAGAAGCTTAAAGTGCGCGAGGCGTCTCAGGTAGCAAGTAGTTTCGCAGGCCAAGCAGTTGTGCCCCGGCGCGCAGCATGAACAACGGATTACTCACGAGGTAGCGTTTCCACAGCCGTTTTGGCTCCTGCGTGAGGCGAAAAAACCATTCCAGGCCAGCGCTTTGCATCCAGCGCGGCGCCTGGCGTAAGCGCCCCGTCAATAAATCGAACGCGGCGCCGACGCCGATGAAAATCTTCGCTTCCGGCAAGATCGACACGTGCTGCGCCATGAAGCGCTCCTGCTTCGGCGTGCTCAATCCCACCCAAAGAAAATCGGGGCGAGCGGCGCGAACGCGCTGTTGAAGGTCAGAGACTTCAATATCACTTAAGGGTCGAAACGGCGGCGTATACGTCCCGACGATCTTCAAACCCCGGAAACGCACTTCAAGTTCCCGTTTGAGCCCTTCGGCGACTCCCGGCACGCCGCCGTACAAAAAATGCGAGAATCCGTAGGCGACCGAGTGTTGGCACAGATTCAACATCAAATCGGGACCGTAAACGCGTCGAATCGACCGTTGTCCCTGCAATCGCCCCATCCAGACCATTGGCATGCCATCGGGCGTCGCAAGCAGCGCGCGATTAAAAATGTCCCGCAGGGCGGGATCGCGTTGCGCCTCAGTCACACCATGGACGCCCGTGACGGTCACGTAGCCACGGTGATCTTCGCGCACAGCCTCGAACAAGAACTCCCGTGCCCGATCTTGGTCGAGCACGCTGATGCCGACACCGAGCACGTTTACTTTTTCAATTTCCATCCGGCTTACCTCGAGCGCCGTACTCTCCTATTCGGTACCGGAAGATGCTCCAAGTCCAAATCCTTAGCCCGGCCACTCGCTCGTTTATTACGCCGCAGTGGACCGATGCCAATATAGAACAAACGAACCGACCCCGGGCGTGTTTTCAGTTCGACCGGAATTCGAGAGCGCCAGGCCAAGCCAATGATGCCAGGCTCGCGCAATTCGCTCGCCGTCTTCACTTCGGGAATATCATTATCCCAAAAGGCTGCGAGTGCCTTGAAGAGGCGGGCGGCGTTGTCGCGGGTGCGATCGTAAAGGAAATCAACAACACCGGTGAGACGCGGGTATCCGTGAAAGATAACGGCCTCGCCGCCGACCATGAGGCAACGGACCTTGAATCGCCACAGGAGTCGAATGAACTCGATGATGTCGGCCGAAAGGCCGGTGGTGCTTACGACTTGCGGTGCCATGCCCGAACGTCCGGCTGCGGCATTGGATAGGCGCGGCGCTTTAGCGCGCGCGCGATCTGAACGCGCCGCTCGAGAGTCATATGACGATATTGGGTGATCTCCCAATCTTTCGCTTCCTGCACATTCCGGCTTTTATGCGCGACCCGTTCCATTGAGACTCATTTTATCGCTGGCGCGCGGTGAAAGCTAGAAGGAACTCTCGTACTCATGCTCTCCCAATTTCGAGAGCGAGCAGCATTAACCACGAATGGACACCAATAGACACGAATTCATAAAACGATGAGCTTAATCTCATTCGTCTCCTACAGAATCGCATTCCAAGCAATTCGCGATATCCGCTGCCTGCCCGCCGTGGTGGGTAATCCGCGGTTCAAACTTTGCGACCGAATTTTTTCTCCAGCTCCGCGAGTGAAATCTGGATCATGGTCGGGCGTCCGTGCGGGCAGCAATACGGCAAATCGCATTCGAGCAAATCCTGGATGAGCTTTTCAACTTCGAGATAGCGCAGCGGGTCGTTTGCTTTCACGGCGTGACGGCAAACAGTCATGGCGATCATCTCTTCGCCCAGACGCAGCGCTGAGCTGCTGTTGCTCGCGCTTTTGAGATCGTCGATCACTCGCTGCATGAAGCTGATCGGATCGGACGTCTCCAAGAACGCCGGCAGACTGTCGATCTTGAACGTGTTTGGTCCGAATCCTTCAATGCCGATTCCCATTTTCTGCAAGATCGGCAGGTTGCGCTCGACCCATTCGGCGTCGCGTGGCGGCAAATCGAAAGTCTGTGGGATGAGCAGTTTTTGCGACGGGACACCCTGCTCTTCCATTCGCCGGCGTAATTCTTCAAACAGAATACGCTCATGCGCCGCGTGCTGATCGACAAGGACGAGCCCGTCCGCGTTCTCCATCAAAACATAAAGTTTGTTCAAAATGCCGATGATCTGAAATTGGCGAGGACTGCTGTCGCCTTTGATGCGAGTTCGTGATGGAAGCTCGTCTGGCTTTGCGGCCGCGCGACCGGGGTCAGCGACCCCGGCTACAACGTTGTAGCCGCGCTCGCCGAGCGCGGCCCCGAGCTGTGGCAATTCACAAGGTGAAGCTTGAGGAATTTTCGCGGTTGCTCCGATCGTTGGGCGCGGAGGGGCCGCCGGCGCGTGGAATTTTTCCTGCCAATCGCTCCGTCCACCTTCTAGCGTTCGCCGAATGGAATTGACCACCGCTTCGCGCACTGCGGTTGGATCGCGAAACCGGACTTCGCGTTTGGCGGGATGAACGTTCACATCTACGAACGCTGGATCCAGGTTCAAGAAAAGGAACGTGACGGGAAATTGTCCTTTCATGAGCGCGGTGTGATAACCCTCGCGGAGCGCGGCCGTGACGACTGGGCTTTCCACAGCGCGGCCATTGACGAAGACAAGTTGTTGCGCGCGCGTTTGCCGGCTAAGACCGGCACGCCCGATCAAGCCGCTAATCTCGATCTTATCCGGCCCGGCGCCGCTGACGGGAAGCAAACGCTCGAGCAATTCGTTTCCATACAAATCACGGATGCGGTCGTGGAGACTTGCCGCGGGCGGAAGCTGAAACACGAGTCGAGTGTCCCGCACAAAAGCAAAAGCAATCTGGGGATGTCCGATGGCCTGGAGCTGAAGTTGATGCTCGATGTTCCGGCTTTCCGTGTTTTCCGAGCGGAGAAATTTCCGGCGAGCGGGCAGATTATAAAAAAGAGAACGCACTTCGACTTGTGTTCCCGGCGCTTCCCCGCCATCGCGCACGACGTCGATCTTGCCGCCATTTACGATGATTTCGGTGCCCGCGATCGCGTTCGGCTCACGAGTCGTCAGCCGAAAACGCGAAACACTCGCGATGCTCGGCAGCGCTTCGCCGCGAAATCCAAGCGTGGCAATCGCGGCGAGATCAGCGGCCGAGCGAATTTTGCTCGTGGCATGACGCTCGAGCGAGAGGAGCGCGTCATCGCGATCCATCCCGCAGCCGTCGTCGACCACTCGGACGAGCGAAATTCCACCCCGCCGGATCAAGATCTCGATCTTGCGCGCACCGGCGTCGATGCTGTTTTCGATGAGTTCTTTGACCACGGAAGCAGGACGCTCGACCACTTCGCCGGCCGCAACCTGGCTGGCGACAATGTCTGGCAGCAAGCGAATATGGCTCATCTCATTGTTGATTTTAGATTTCGGATTGCGGATTGCGAGCAATTGTAGGGCAGGCGCCCCGCCTGAGAAAGAAGGCAAGCGCTTGCCCGACACCAACGGCGGTTCGAGCGCTTCAACCCTTCAACGTTTCGACGCTTCAACGCTTCAACGCTCCATCGGTTGACTTGAGCGAGGCAAATCGTAGCTTTAGCGAGGCATGATTAACATCACCCAGAACGCGGCGCGGCAACTGCGCAGCTTGCTCGAAGAACAGCCCCGCAGTCGCGAGGGTAAAGGGCTCCGTGTTCACATTGCCAAGGGGGGTTGTTCGGGCTTGCACTACGAAATGGCGCTGGATGAAAAAAAGGCCGGCGACGAGGTGGTACAATGCGATGGCGTCGAGTTTTTCATCGACAGTGAGAGCGCAGAGCGTTTGCGCGGCGCAACTCTGGATTTTCGCGATGGTTTGACCGGCACGGGCTTTCACATTGTGAATCCGAACGCATCGCGCACCTGCGGATGCGGCTCGTCGTTCGAAGCGGCGCGCCCCGCTTGAAACCGAGGAATTTTCTCGTTTGCGGTTAAATGGACCCCCGTCTTTTTCAGCAGGAAGAGCTGTACGCCGGCCCCCGGCACCGGATCAATTATTTTGCGTGGACGGTGGCGATTCTGCTCCTGACCGGATTCGCGCTCGCAGCTTGGCTCGGCAGTTTTTACATCTTCGCTCAACCCGAGCGGCCGGATAGCTATCGCATCCTGCAAAGGCTGCACAAGATCGAGCAGCCGAAGCGCTTCGAGTTAACCGCTGCACCGGCCGGCGAATTCCTGAACGCGAAGCAGCTCTACGACCGATATGTCGCGATGGGCTCCGCGGAGCTCGCCAAAGCCAACGCGGAATTAGCGCGCAATTATATTCGAAACTATCTCCGGGTGCCGGGCCTGGTTCCGTACGTGATCGGCCTGTACGCGATCATTGAAGCACGTGAGCTGGAGCCGAACGATGTTTTCACCTCCGGGATGGTCGCGCTCACCAACGCAGTCGATCATGGCGAATTGCTCATGGAGCACGTCTATCCGGCCGAGGCCGCCGCCGTGCCCCTGATAAAGCAAACACTGAGCGTGGGCTTGGAAATCAAACTCGAACGCACACATGATCTTTCCGCCGTCGTTCACGCGGAGCGGCTGGCTGATGGGCGCATCATGGTCACCGCCATCCCATTGCTCTATGGAACTTATACGGTCACCCGCGGGCCGGGCACTTTCCGTCTCGAGCCACCGCTTAATCTCAATCTCGCGGGGGGCTGGCCCTTGTTTAAGGAAGACCCCCGTCGCAAAGCTGAACTGCATTACGCCATGCATCGCCGCTCAGCGGGCGCGGGAGGTCAGGTGCCGGTTGCGACGGGTCTGGCGCCGAGCGGCACGCTCCCACCGGCGCAGAACGAATTGGTACGCATTGAACATGCTAAGCCGGTCGAAACACCGGTTGAAGCTCCGCTAACAACAGCAAAGGGTGTCGCAAAGACAACTCCGCGACCGAAGGGAATGAAACTCGCTAAAAATCAAAAACCAACTCCGGGGCCGAAGGCCTCTCCTGCTCCTACGCAACCGCTCATCGTGGAAAAACCTGCCATCCCTGGGGTCGCCGTAGCGACCGCAGGCGGAACAACTCCAGCGCCAACACCGACCCCGAACGCTTTCGGGGCTCCGCCATCCGCGACGCGCCCTCCGATCGTCGTGGCGACGCCTGCCGCGCCCGTAGTGGCCCAGGCTTCACCGCCGCCAACCGCAACACCGGTCCCGGTTTTGCCTGCCCAACCAGTTCTACCCGATGCTTCTGGAAACGCTCTCGCCTCCACCGCCGGCGGCGGAAACTGGAAAACCTTTCCGCCGAGTAGAATGCCGCTGGGAAGGCTCATCGGCACGAGCGATCTGAACGACCTGGCTGACCGTGGGACCGTTGGGGAGCGTGTTTACTTGAAGGGACAATTCGTGGTCAACTTTTCTGATGCCAATCGCGCTGTCCTTCGCCCGCGAACGAAACTCACCGACACCGTGCTGCATTTTGGCGCTGGCTCGTCCACACGCATCATCGTCGAGTTTCCCGCCGGATACAGGCCGCCTCCCCAAGGCGCGACCGTCAGTCGCGATGAAGCGCGCCCCTACGAAATCACCGAGGTGCGCAAGCGGGGAGATGGACAGCTCAATGTCTTTGTGCGCGAAATCATGCAGCCCTGATTACTCCGCCCGCGATCGCAAGATCACCTTACCATCACGAATTTGAATCGTCCCGAGATCCTGGATGGGGCTGTATTCCGCGAGATAATCTCGCAATGATCGCGAATGGTATTTCCAATCCAGGAGATCGTGCGGCACTGGCTGGCTATTCAGGGCAACGCTCTCCAATCGCGGCTTGGCAAGAGATGCGGCCGCATCGGATTGAATGGTGATATCGCCACTTAGATAATACCCGGATTGCCCAAGGAATTTGCCAAGAGGCACGCTGGTTTGCAAAGATAAGCGATTTCCCTCGATAGAAACAAAAGCTTTGCCGCGCGCGTGCCGATTCGCTTCGATCAACCCGTTAATTTCGTCAGCCGTCAGTTCGATTTCAGCCGGCTGACGTTCCTGAACTGCATGCTCGAAATCTTGCCAGCGTCCTTTAACCGCTTGAATCTCTTGTTCCGGAGCGTTGTATTGCGGAAGAGGTCTCGGCGAATCGGTGATCGCGTGGGTTTTCGCCAGAAAATAAGCTCCGCGGACGAGTGCCGAGTGATTCCGATAGCCCCAATAGAGACCAGCGCAACAAGCCAGTATCAAGACAAGTGCGAATACGAGTAGAATGAGGCAGCCTCGACCAAAACAGCCCATCCCTTTTCGCTGAGGCGGAGGCGGCTCTATCCAGGTATTCATTTGCCTCCGCCCCGCGACTGCGGGGTTTCGATCCGAGCCTGCGCCTCGATCAACTTGTCATAAAGAGTGCGTAATCCCTCCGAAAGCATGCGAGTGCCGGTAAGGATTGGCATAAAATTCGTGTCGGCGTTCCAGCGCGGAACGATGTGCAGATGCAAATGATCGACGATGCCCGCTCCGGCGCATTCGCCCAGGTTGAGTCCGACGTTAAACCCTTGCGCCTTGATCGCCGCGCGGAGCAACGCCTGGGCATGCGTCACTAAATTCCAAAGCTCGACAATTTCGTTCTCACCGAGCGAAGCAAGATCGGCCGTTTTCCGATACGGCACCGCCATCAAATGGCCAACCGCGTACGGATAGCGGTTCATCATCAAGAAGGCATTTTTGCGTCGCGTCACCACCAGGTGGGCGGCGTCATCGCTCGTCCGCGCCGCCTCGGAAAGAAAGTTCTTGTCCGGTGCTTCGCGCTCGAAATATTCCACGCGCCATGGGCACCAAAGGGTTTCGATTTCTCGCTTTGGAAATTCGCTCGACATGCAAGATCCGTTTTCTGTAAAGGAAGCTGTCAGCTTCCCGATTGCGAGCCTAAGATTGTCGGCCGGAAAGTCGAGCCGGCATTTTCGCGGAAGCTTCGCAGTTTACCGCGTGAGCAAAACATAACTCTTGCCTCGCTGGTCCTTTCGCTCCTCCGGTCGCAGCGGCGAAAGGGAACCATTTTGCAGTTCGCCCATCAAGCGCGGTCCTTCCCTTGCCGGTGCGACCAGCGCATCCAGCGCGGCGCGGTTCCATTCGCTAATTGCCTCCTGCGACTCGATGAAATGCGTTTTCTGCAAGTAGAGCAGCATCCCTTCGTCGCTTCCTGAAATCGCTTCATAACGCCAATGACGCAGCGCCGCTTCATGGCGAACCTCACGTCCAAAAACCACGAGCGCATCGCGATGATCACGATATCCAGAGACGACTTTCGCCGCCGTGTAGCCGCTCATAAATAAGATCGACAAGAGCAGAGCGATCACAACCCAAAGGTACGGTCGGCGCGCTGCGTCGACCCCCGAAAGCTTTCGGGGCAGCGCGGCTTCCCTACTACAAATCTGCGCAGCAAGGAGCAGACAAAGTGGCGGTACCACCGGAAAAATTCGATCCACGCGTTTCGAAGGAATTAGCGACATCGCGATCAAACCGCCGAAACTCCAACAAACCAACCAAAATATTTCCGGCGACATTTCCCGAAATAACGCACGTAGCTTCGACTCCCTTGAGCGAAGATCGGCAATTGCCGTTGCGATCATCAACACGCTCCAGGGAGCAAATTTGTGGAGGAGATGCGGCAGATAAAAATAAAGCGGCTGCGGCCGGTGCACCGCTTCGCCGAAGCGGGCGACGAATTCGCGCATCACGACCTGCTCGAAAAAACCGGGCACAAACAGAACGCCGCCCATCACCCAAAGAAGAAAAATCCCGAGCGACGCAATCCACGGCCACCAACCGCACCACGCACTGTGGTGCCAGGCGTGTCGCCTGCGTCCCCACAATTGAAACAAGAGAATGCCAGGGAGCAAAAAAGCGTAAACGATCGGCCCTTTGATCAACGTCGCCGCCGTGAGCACCGCGAAGATCGATACTTGATCGGGTAGTTTCCAGGTCGCGCAGTCGCGGATTTTTTTCCAGATGAAGAGGCCGAGCAGAAAAATCACCAACGCCAGGGGCATGTCCGTCCGCGCCAGAGTTGCCAGACGCGGACTCAGCAGATTGAAGCCAAACGCGCTCAGGGCAATCAAGCCGGCGCCGGCGCCATGAGCGGCCGTCGCAACGCGAAATAACAAAATCGAGAGCGCGATCGCCGCGAGAAATGACGGCAACCGCCACGCGACATCCCACGATCGCGTGAGCGCAAAGAAAACGGCCGATGTCCAGCCCACCAGCGGCGGCTTTGTCGCCACGCGTTCCTGCGGCGTTCGCTGATAAAACCATTGGCCCTCCTTCACCATCTCGAAGGAAGTGAACGCCTGCTTGGCCTGATCGTAATCGTCAAGTTGCCACGGCAGATTTGTAATCAGGAACAGGATGATCATAAGCGCACCAACGATCCAGGCGGTGCGCTTGTTCTGAAGAAAATGTTCTGCCCGGCCCGCGCCCATTCCGTGTGTTGCTGCGCTTGAAACCAAAGTCACGATGTTTAGAGAATCTCGTTAACACCGGCCTTGAGGCCGGTGATCACGGACGCACTCGCAGCCAAGTCGCTTCAACGGCTTTCCTCCTCTGATTGATGCAGCTCATGCCGATGAATGAATTCCTTAAACTCCTGCGCGAACGTGCGGACCCGATGATGTTGTTCCTGACATGCGATATATGCGGCCACTTGATCGACATTTGATTCCGACACCGAGAAGGCGCCGTATCCTCTGCCCCACGCGAATTTTCTCGTGATCAAATCATTTGCGTTGATCCAATGAGAAGAACTTCCTTTAAATAATTGCGCCACCTCCTCGATTGAGAGACCAGTTGGAAGATCGACAAGAATATGAACGTGATCCGCGTTTACGTAATTGATCTTCATGTAGAGGCTTTTCGTTTCGGCATATTCGTGAAGGCGACGAGATACCCGCGCCGCGGGTCTTTGTTTAGTATTTTCTCCCGATTCAGCGTTCCCCAGATTAGATGCACCCAGCATCGGGAATAGGAGTGCAACGCCATAGCTGCGAGGGTAAGCCGTTAAAACGGCTTATGTCCATCTTCTGGGCCGATCACCGGCCTGAAGGCCGGTGTTAATGAAAACTTCCGGGACAATTGAACCTCAAAACTGGTGCCAATAAACGGAGTTCTGAGAATCGAATTCGTAAGGCCATCTTAACCAGGGTGCCGGCCAAGCAAATCTCATTAACACCGGTCTTTAGACCGGTGCGCACACCCGCCGCCGCTGGCCAGCCGTTTCAACGGCTTCCGATTATCGTGCAAGTTCCTCGACAATTGTTCGCGCAGCCTTTGCGCTGGCTCCGCCTTCCCCTAGCTGGGGCACAATCGCATCGAATTCGGAAATCATTCGGTTTCGCGCCACCCGGTTATGCATTAGTCGCAGAACGGCTTGGGCGATGGCGTTGGGCCTCGCTCGATGCTGAATGAATTCTGGCACGATTTCTTTGTTCGCGAGCACGTTCGGCATGCCGAGATATTTCACGTTCACCACAAGTCGGGCCGCCAGATACGTCGGCCACGCAACCTTGTAAATAAGCACAAAGGGCAGCCGAAAATACGCCGCCTCCAGCGTGGCGCTTCCGGAAGCAACGATTCCGGCAGAGGCGCGTTGCATCGTGGCGGCCGTTTCGCCTGTGACAACGCGGAACAGTCCCTCTCTCATTCGGGCGGCCATCAAAGCATCGGAAATTTCCGCTGCCAGCGATTCCGACGCCGCGGCAATCTCGAAGCGTAAGACTTGCCTCGCACGAAAGAGTTCGCGTGCGGCGTCCACCATAACGGGAAAATTCTTGGCCACTTCCCGCGGGCGACTCCCGGGGAAAAGCCCGACCAAATTCGGGTCGCGTTTGCTTTCGATCTTGCCGGTGCGCAATCTGTCCACCATGGGATGACCGACAAATACCGTGCGCAGACCAGACTTGTTGTAGAGCTCGGCTTCAAACGGAAAAATGCAGAGCATGAGATCGAGAAAGCGTGCCATCTTTTTGATTCGGCCGCTATGCCAGGCCCAAACCTGCGGGCTGATGTAGTAGATGATTTTGATGATTTTCCGCCGGAACACAGACGTTTTTTCGTCTATGCGACCAGCGAGCATGTTGCTCGCTGCATCGTCAGGCGTGACGCCTCCCGGCCGCACAGGCTCCGAGCCCGTGTTCCGACGCAGAGCGCGCGCCAGGCGCAAATTGAAGCCGGGGTAATCGATCAGCACAACGGCGTCTGGTCTACTCTTCTCAATTTCAGCGAGTGTTTCGCGAAACTTTTCTCGAAAGAAACCGTAGTTCTTAATCACCTCCCACAAGCCCACCACTGCGGCATCATCGATCCAGTTCGCGAATTGCTCGCCGGCGATCGCTTTCATTTGCGGGCCGCCGCGCCCGACGAAATTCAGATCGGCATCGCATTGGCGCAGCGAACGCATCAACTCCGCGCCGTGATTGTCCCCGCTCGCTTCACCCGCGAGAAAATAGAGCGTCATGATGATAATGATGAAATCCGAATGACAAATGACGAAGCCCGAAACAGCGCAGCGCGCGCAGTTCAGTCAATTCGTAATTCGCGCTTCGTGATTCATTCGTCATTTGTCATTCGTGCTTTGTCATTTGCTTTGTAATCTCAACTGCCAGCTCGAGCGCGGCAATCGCTTTAAACCCGGAAACGCGCGGCTCACGTCCCGTCCTTGCGCATTCGACGAACGACGTGAGCTGACCTTTGAGCGGCTCCTCGCGCGCGATCTCGACTTTGTCGCGCGTAATTCGTCCTCCCGCGCGCCGGTAGATTTCGCCGCTCTGATTTTGATAATCCAACGAGAGATAAGCGTCCTCCTGAAAAACGCGAATCTTGCGCATCCGCTCGGGACTGATGCGGCTCGAGGTAACGTTCGCGACGCAGCCATTCTCGAAACGCATCCGCGCGTTCGCGATGTCTTCGCCGCGGCTTAAAACCGCCACGCCCACCGCGTCGATGCTCTGCACGGGCGAGCGCACCAGGTGCAAAATAATTTCGAGATCGTGGATCATGAGATCGAGAACCACGCCGATGTCCGCGCTGCGCTCCGGATAAGGCGAGAGCCGATGCGCTTCGATGAAGCGCGGATGCGTCAAGCGTTCTTCCAATACGCTCAAGACCGGGTTGAATCGCTCGACGTGGCCCACTTGCAAAATCAATCCGTTCCGGGTGGCCAGCTCCGCCAGTTCGCTGGCGTGGGCGGTGTTGTCGGTAATTGGTTTCTCGATCAACAAATGTTTGCCTCGTCCAAGCAGAGAACGTGCAATTTCGTAATGTGTATTCGTTGGTGTAGCCACCGAGGCGGCGTCAACCAGCTCGATGAACTCATCGAGTGACTGCGCGACCGTCACGCGAAATTTTTTCCCGATAGTATCCGCCTTGGCAAGATCGACATCGTAAATCGCAGCAAAGTCCGCCGCCGGAATTTCGGCGTAGAGCCGGGCGTGATTGCTCCCGATATGACCGACGCCAACAACTCCGACACGAAGTTTTTTCATTATCTGTAGGGGAAGCCGTTGGCTTCCCGTGAGACGCTAACAGCGTCCCCTACAGACCTCCAGCAGAACCGCAGGTGGAGATTTAAAGGTGGATCAAGCAGTCTCGCGCTCGATGCTAAAATATGGCGGCGAAGCCGCATTAATTAACATCGCCCGACGGAGCGGTCGATCCACCTTGCTACAGCGCGCAGTTTGCACGAAACCAGTCGTAGGTGCGCGCGATGCCTTCGCGAAGCGGAATCGTCGCGCGCCAGCCAAGATCATGCAGCTTGGCCACATCGAGAAGTTTTCGCGGTATGCCGTCCGGCTTGGTCGCGTCCCAAGCGAGTTTGCCATCAAATCCGACCACGTCGCAGATCAGCTCCGCCAGTTCGCGAATTGAGATGTCCTCGCCACAACCAACATTGATGATCTCAGGCGAATCATATTTTTCGAGGAGGAACAGGCAGGCCGAGGCGAGATCATCCACGTGAAGAAATTCGCGGCGCGGTTTGCCCGAGCCCCACACGACCAGTTCTCGCGCCTTTTGTGTTTTGGCTTCATGCGCTTTGCGCAAAAGCGCAGCCAGAACGTGGGAGGAGAGCAAATCGAAGTTGTCGTTAGGCCCGTAAAGGTTCGTCGGCATCGCCGAAACAAAATTCGCTCCATACTCGCGCGCGTAAGCCTGGCAAAGCTTGATCCCGGCTATTTTGGCAATGGCATACGCTTCGTTCGTAGGCTCGAGCGGTCCGCTGAGCAGGGCAGTTTCCGGGATCGGTTGCGGCGCATGCTTCGGGTAAATGCACGAGCTGCCCAGAAAAAGAAATTTGCGCACTCCGCTGTCGTGCGCCGCACGAATGATGTTGTTCTGAATGCGCAAATTATCGAGCAGAAATTCGACGGGAAAATCACTATTCGCTTTGATCCCGCCCACTTTCGCCGCCGCGAAAACCACGACGGCCGGTTTTTCTTGAGCGAAGAAATTCCGCACGGCCTCTTCGTCCGCCAGGTCCAGCTGCGAGCGGTCGCGCTTGACCAGGTTGCCAAAACCCTCAGCTTCAAACCGCCGGATCAGAGCGCTGCCCACCAGGCCGCGATGACCCGCGACAAAGATCTTTTCTAATTTATCCATGATGAAACTGGCCAGGCACTGTTTAGCATTTTCTCTTTTCGTGCTTTGCGCAATCCTCACTTCGTGAGCAAGGGGCAAACCACGTCTCCACTTTCAGAAGACATACAAGCCTCTCATGATCACGAGCGTGGCATAAGGAGAATTGACATTGCCGAGAAAACCAGCGGACGTAATGGTATCATTATGATTGTGCAGGCGAAGGAGGCGTTTCAGTTCGATGCTATCGACGATGTCGTGAGCGATATCGCGCTGGGCCGCATTGTCATCGTGACGGACGATGCCGATCGCGAAAACGAAGGGGATCTCGTGATGGCGGCCGAGAAGGTGACGCCGGAGGCGGTCAATTTCATGGCCAAACACGGGCGCGGTCTGATTTGCGTGCCGATTTCAAACGAGCGCGCGGAACAACTCGGCTTGCAACGCATGGTGGCGCAGAACCGCGAAATGCATCGCACCGATTTCACCGTCTCGGTGGACGCGGCCCGCGGCGTAACCACCGGAATCAGCGTGCACGATCGGGCCGCGACAATTTTGGCAATCGCGAATCCAAAATCGTCACCGAGCGATCTGGTGCAACCGGGCCATGTTTTTCCGCTTCGCGCCAAAGATGGCGGCGTGTTGCGCCGCACCGGTCACACGGAGGCGGCGGTCGATCTTGCCCGCATGGCCGGGCTGCAACCGGCCGGAGTGCTTTGCGAAATTCTGCACGACGACGGGACGATGGCGCGCTTGCCAGAGCTGATGGAGTTCCGCAAAAAACACGGATTGCGCATGTGTACGATCCAGAGCTTGATCGCGCATCGGCGCGTCCGCGAAAAGCTGGTGGAGCTGGAACAGGTGATAAAATTGCCGACTGAATATGGCGATTTCGATTTGCATTTGTATCGATCGAAGCTCGACGGCGCGCATCATCTCGCTCTGGTCAAGGGCAAGATCGACAAGGCGCGTCCGACTCTGGTGCGCGTGCACAGCGAATGTCTCACCGGTGATGTTTTCGGTTCGCGCCGGTGCGATTGCGGAAATCAATTACACGCGGCGCTGCGACAAATCCAGGAGGAGGGAAACGGCGTGCTCGTTTATATGCGACAGGAAGGACGTGGCATCGGGCTGGCGGCAAAAATTCACGCCTACAAATTGCAGGAGGAAGGACTCGACACCGTGGAAGCAAACGCCCGGCTCGGTTATCCGAGCGATTTGCGCGATTACGGACTCGGAGCGCAAATTCTCTTCGATCTCGGCGTTCGGCAGTTCCGTTTTCTAACCAACAACCCGAAGAAAGTTGTCGGTCTCGAGGGCTACGGTATCCAAATGATCGAGCAAGTACCGATTCGCAGCGAAGCCAATCCATACAACGCCAGGTACCTCGAAACCAAAAAAGTAAAGATGGGGCACCTCCTCTGAGGCGGAGCTTGCTTGACGAGCGATTGTCGACCTTTCACCCCATGGCAGTGTCGAACCTGATTCAACCCCGCTCCCGTGTCTTCAGCGGGAAACGCGCATTCACGATTGTCGCGAGTCACTTCAACGCGCACTACGTCCAGGGGCTGGTCAATCACCTGACTGAGGAATTACGCAGACTCTCTCCCAAAAGCGTCCTCGCGCTGCATCAAGTGCCGGGCGCGTTCGAAATCCCCGTGGTCGTGCGCGAGCTGGCGGCGAAAAAAAACGCGGACGCAATCATCGCCATGGCCGTCATATTGAAGGGACGCACCAACCACGCCGAACATCTCGGGCGCTCAGTGACCGACGCGTTGCAACGAATCGCGGTCGATCACGGTGTGCCGGTCATCAACACCGTCCTCTGTCTCGACAATGAAACCCAGGCGCGCGAGCGTTGCCTGGAAGATAAGATCAACCGTGGGACCGAGGCGGCGCGGGCCGCGGTGGAAATCGCGGGCGTTATGTCGGAGCTTCGCGGGAAATAAATCTTATGGGGAAACGTCGAGTCGCGCGGCAGGCGGCCATCCAATATCATTTCTGGCGCGACTTCCAGCACGGCGAGGCACCCGAGCGAATAGAGGATTTCTGGGAATTTTGCCCGGCCAAGCCGCGCGTGCGCGAGTTCGCCCAACCGCTCATCGAAGGAATGGTCGCACATCTGCCAGAAATCGACGAAAGGATTCGGCGCTACTGCGAGAATTACGAATTCCATCGCATCTCCGCGGTCGATCGCAACGTGCTGCGGCTTGCCATCTACGAAATGCTTTATCGCGACGACATCCCGCCGGTTGTTTCAATCAACGAAGCGATCGAGCTTGCGAAAACGTTTGGCGGCGCGGAATCCGGTCGGTTCGTCAACGGCATTCTCGATCGGGTGAAAGACGATTTGACGCGACCATTGCGTGAAGCCGCGCCCGCAGCGAAGGAGCAGGAGAATCGTTAAATCGCGAATCGTTAGATCGTTTCCACGATTCGCAAATCACGATTCAAGATGAAATTTCTACGCTCCGTTGTTGAGAGCTTCGCCAACAAACCGATCGATTGGGACGAGCTCGAGGAAGCGCTTATCCGCGCCGATCTCGGCGTGCCGATGACGTCGCGGATCATCAAAAAACTGCAGGAACGCGAGGCTTGGTCTTTGCTGGGCATCAATGACGTCGTCAAAGTCGCCCGTGAGGAAGTCTTGCGCGTCCTGCCAACCAGTTCGGAACCAATCCGGCCGCTGCCCGACAAACCGAAAGCGATTCTCATCATGGGCGTAAACGGCACCGGCAAGACAACATCAACCGCCAAGCTCGCGCATTATTTCCAAAAAAATCGACATCGTGTCTTGCTCGCGGCCGCGGACACCTTTCGCGCGGCGGCGATCGAGCAGCTTGGCATTTGGGCCGAGCGACTGGGGGTGGAAATAATTCGCGGCCAATACAACGCCGATCCGGCTGCGCTTTGTTACGAAGCCCATCAAGCGGCTGAGAAACGCAAGGTCGAATTCTTGCTTTGCGATACCGCCGGACGATTGCACACGAAAACAAATTTGATGGCTGAGTTGCAGAAAGTGAAGCGCAGCCTGGCCAAGCGCGACCCGGACGCACCGCATGAAACACTGCTGGTGATCGATGCCACTACCGGCAGCAATGCGCTTAGCCAGGCCCGCGAGTTTCACAACGCCATGGGACTGACCGGCTTGATCGTGACCAAACTCGATGGCAGCGGAAAGGGCGGCATCGTCGTCGCAATTCAAGATGAGCTTGGAATTCCTACGCGCTTCATTGGCACCGGCGAAAAGATCGACGACTTTGCGCTATTCGACGGGCGCAAATTTGTCGCGAAGATGTTGTAGCTGAAGTTCAAAGCCGTGGGAGAAGCAATCAAAGAGACGTTCGTGCCGGACGAGAGCGTCCCTCCAGTCGCGGCGACCGGACTAGGCGGTTTTTTCGCGAAATTTACCGTGCTCAAGGGAGCTCAACGCGAGTTGTGGCTCACCTTCGCGATTAAGCTGCTAATCATCCTGGCCTATTCTGTCACGAATGGGACACTGATCTTGTGGCTTAGGTCAGATCTCGGGTTTAACGACCAGCACGCGTTCGTTTTAGTAGCTTGGGTCTGGGCGCCGGCGATGACCGTCTTTACGCTGTTAGCTGGCTCTCTTACCGACGCGTTTGGCCTCCGTCGAACTTTCTTTCTTGGCGTCTTTGTCTGCCTGGTAGCCCGCGCCGTCATGGCATTTACTACGATACGATGGCTGGCACTAGCTGGCGGCTTGCTTCCTTTAGCGATCGGGGAGGCGTTAGGCACGCCGGTGCTGATCGCAGCCGCGCGACGATATTCCACGACGCGACAACGCTCGATCTCCTTCTCGCTCATATACGCGATCATGAACGTTGGCTTCATGATCGCTGCCGACATCTTCGACTACGTCCGGCAGACGTTAGGCGAATATGGTCACTTAAATTTCTTTGGATTAGAGATCACGACTTACCGAACGCTATTCCTCGTAAGCCTCGGTTTTGAGTTCCTGCTGCTTCCGGCGATTTATTTCCTGCGCCGAGGAGCCGAAGCGACAGACGAAGGCGTTACGTTCACCGCCGAGCCGGTGAGATACGCTACCGGCGCGTTATGGGAGCGTACCTTTCTCACCATCCGTGACAGTGCTCTCGATACCGTCCGGCTGTTCAGACGGCTACTCAGTCAGTCCGGTTTTTACCGGCTCCTAGCTTTTCTTCTTTTGATCGGGTTTCTGAAGGTCATCATCATGCTGATGTATTACGTGTTTCCTACATTCGGTATTCGCGAACTCGGGGATGGCGCCCCGATAGGTCACCTGTTAGGGATCAATTATCTTCTCATCATCTTTCTTGCGCCGGCGATTGGTGCGCTGACGCAACAGTTCTCCGCTTATCGAATGGTCATAGTCGGAGGAGCCATCTGTACTGCTTCGGTCTTCGTCATGGCTTTGCCTACAGGGTGGTTCCAAGCTTCCGCCAACGGCGTGATCGGACAGTGGCTCGGTCACAATTACCTCGGATTGAAAGGCGGTATTCATCCGTACTACATCATGACTGCGCTTTGTATGATTATCTACTCGGTCGGCGAAGCATTCTACGCACCGCGAGTCTATGAGTATGCCGCCGCGATTGCTCCAAGAGGTCAGGAAGCGTCCTATGGCGCGTTATCTTATATTCCGTTTCTTATCGGAAAGCTACTGGTTGGATTTGGGGGATATTTGCTGGCTGCGTTTTGTCCAGCACACGGTCCACGGCACTCCGGAACGATGTGGCTAATCTTTGCTCTCGCGGCATCGGTCGCGCCGATTGGATTGCTTGGGCTGCGTCGCTACATTCGCGTCCCCGAAGCCGGGCGACAGGATGTCGACTAGCGAAATTCGCACCCGAGCGATTCGTGCATCCAGCAATGCGCCGAACGCGTAGTCCTTCGAGTCTTCCGCCTGGTCTCGAAACCTATCCAAGGTTGCCCATTCGCACGGCGCGGCGAGTAGACGCAGGAAAAATGCGTCACTGCAGAAATCGCGCTGAAGGAAGTCGCACCCGGCCATTTTTCAGCCTGTTGCGAATTTTATGAAGAGAAATAAAACTCGCGCCGATGCACTTGCCGGATGACGTTTTTGGGAGAAAGTGAATTATTGAGGATGCGGCCCGTGCACCGGCGGGGACTTTTGGGTTGATGAGCACGAGAATCACACACAAACACACGTCACACGTGAGTTTATGGCTTGGTCTGTTGGGCGCCGTCTCGGTGGTTGCCGTCTCGATTTTATTCAGTGACGCGCAAGAGCAGAAAAGGAGAAGTGGAAAAATGAATCCCGTAAAAGCAGTGCCCAGCGAAGCCGAGCTGCGATCAAAGCTTACTGAAGAACAATATCGCGTGACACGACAATGTGGCACCGAGCCGGCCTTTCATAACCAATATTGGGACAATCATCGCGCCGGCATTTACGTGGATCTTATCACCGGCGAACCGCTTTTCAGTTCGCTCGATAAATTCGACAGCGGCACGGGTTGGCCCAGTTTCACGAAGCCAATTTCGAAAGAGCACGTGGTGGAAAAAAGGGATTCTTCCTACGGAATGGAACGCACTGAGGTCCGCTCGGGCAAGAGCGATTCGCATCTCGGCCACGTATTCGAAGATGGTCCCGCGCCAACCGGGCAACGTTACTGCGTCAACTCCGCGGCGCTCCGGTTCATTCCGGTCGAAAAATTACAGGCGGAAGGTTATGGCCAATATCTGGCGCTTTTTTCGAAGCCCGATAGCAGCGGCGAGAAGCCGGCAAGGGACTAGGCAAAAGTGCCGGCTGCGTTTCTCGAACTCGGAACTTAGAGCGCATTTCTCGGTTGAGGCCGGTTTCGTCTTCAAACGCCGGCTCGGCGCCGGAGATTAATCAGCTGTAGGGAAAGCCTCTGGCTTACCAGGGACTGCGACGCCATCCCTCACCTGCTGCGGCGTGCTCGCGAAAACCTTCTCCGGTTCGAGTCCAATCTTGCTTAAGATCGACAAGAACCTTTCGTCCGAACGCAACGGGGCGAACTCCGGCGCGATGCCGACGAAATGCAACGATGAAGATCGCTCCTCGCAGGCGCGTTCAAGCTCACGAATCGCATCGTCATGCTCGCCCAGTGCGACATGGACATGCGCGATCGCGTCACCAGGGGTGTAGCGCCGATTCGCTGTGGCGGCGTTGAGAGCTCGCACCACTTCATCACGCCGGTCCATCCGCGCGTAGGTGATAGCCAGACCGAATGCTGCTCTCCCACTGAGATTCTCCGCCTTTTTATAAAGTCTGATCGCGTCGTCGAACCGCCCCGTCTCGCGATACAACGCCGCCAGCAACGGCTCGCCATAAACAAATGCCGGATCAAGTTGCAACGCGCGTTCGCCGGCCGCGATCGCCTCATCATACAGACCGAAGTAACGATAGAGCTCGCACGCCGAATTGTTCACCCACAGCGACGCCGGATCGATCTTGGAAGTGCGCTGCAAATAAGCGAGCGCGTCATCACGTTTGCCACGCGCAGCCCAAAACGCAGCCGAGAAATAATTTGACGGCGTCGATTTTGGATCGAGCTCGCAGGCGCGACAAAATTCCCGCGCCGCGCCGTCCATGTCCCAATCGAGGATGCGTTTCACTTCGCCCAAATAGACGTGCGCTTCCGCGTCGTCATTATCGATCTTGAGCGCATTGGTCGCCGCCTCGCGCACTTTCGGATAAGCTTCGCGCGGCGGCACGTAGGCGTCAGCCAGCCAAAGCCACGCTTTCGCAATTCCCGTCCAAGCGCGGCTTAATTGCGGATCTTTTTCCAGCGCGCGTTCGAAAAATTCCAAACTTCGCTGCAAGGCTTCTTCCGTACTCTTATCCGAATAAAAAAGACCCTGCAGATAAACGTCGTAAGCGTCTGGGCTGCGCGACGTCGGTGACGCGGAGATATCGAGTCTCAATTTGAGCGCCTCGACAATCGATCGCGTAATCTCGTCCTGGACCGCGAAGATCCCTTGCATCTCGCGATCGAATGTTTCCGACCAGACGGTAAAGCCGTCGCCCACGTCGATCAGTTCGGCAGTAATGCGAACTCGATTACCGTCGCGACGGACGCTGCCCTCGAGCACGTGTTCCACGTTTAACTTCTGTGCGATTTCGCCTAGCTCAGCTTCCTTGCCCTTGAACCAGAACGACGAACGCCGAGCGGCCACGCGTAAACCCTCCGTCTTTGCGAGTGCAGAGAGAATTTCCTCGGCGATTCCGTCGCTAAAGTAAGCATGATCTTTGCCCGGACTCAGATCGCTAAAAGGCAGGACGGCAATCGACCGTTCGTTCGAAGTCGGTCGCGCCGAAACGGCTGGCCGCTTTACGGTGTCGATCCCGCCGTCGCTCTTCGCAGCGTCCAATTCGCTCGTTCGCATGATTCCATGGCGGGTGAAGTCGTAAACCCACGCCAGAACCAGCGCGATCGGAAAACCGAGAGCGACAACGATGATCACGATCTGCACCAACCAGGTTGGAAAAAAGAAGGGGAAGATCTGAGTGTCGACCTGCGCGATCAGCCACCCGACGACCGCGTATGTGACCGCAACAGTGTAAACTTTCCGCCGCTTGAGTTCGGCAAAAAATTTCTTAACATTCATCGCTTCCGGATCGTGTAGGTAAATCGCGGCGCGCGCGACGCAAGTCAATGCGGTCGTCTGCAATGGTAGGGACAGCGCGCTGCGCTGTCTCCCGCGCCGCGGGACAGCACGGCGTCCCTACCGCCTGCTGCCGCGATGCGCCCCGCCACCGTCATCCGGCTCGCTCGGGTCGGGCCCTACGATTTGCGATAAGATGCCGATCTTCTATTTTTGTTTCTGAACATGAAGGAAGACGATTTCCAGTACGCGATCGAAAACACGCAGGTTATTCTCGCGCCTGAACGTCAAATCGCCACCTTTGGTACCACGAGTTTTCACTTCTATCTGATCTCGGAATTGATGGATCGGGTGAACGAAGTGCGCGTGCGCGACGGGCAGATTCACGCGGACCGTCCGCAAATTCTGACGCCCGAGCATTTCAGCCGCTTATTGCTGGAGGGATTCGGCGAGAAAGCGCAGCGGTATGTCGAGCAAATGCGCGAGCAAGCGCGCAACGTCGCCGTGCTCCGCTACGGATTCCAATTTCGCAAGACCGATGTGACCGAGCGCACGTTTCGCGATCCGGTCGAGGCCGTGATCGCGCGCACGAAATCGCATGTGGAACACACGGAGGAACCGCTCAGCGCCGTCATCCAGGGTGTGGATGACGCCTGGGAAGTTTGCTTGCTCAAATTCACCATCGACATGATCGAACGCTCTTCCGGCGGAAACCTCGGCGATTTCCGGAAACGCGGATTGATTTGAGTCTGGGTAGCGCACGCGTCTCGCGTGTCTGGCGCCGGCGGCTCGCCAGCGCGGACTTTACCGACGATTCTTTTGAAAGTGAAGTTTCCGCGATATCTGGGGACGTTAATTTCCAAAGTTCGTTGTCGCGAGCCGCGACAACCAGCACGCGAGCCGCGTGTGCTCCCCGGATTGTGTGGCTACAATTCCCAATACTGCTGCATCAACTTGAAGAAACGGAGTTGGTTGCGCCTGCGCTAATCCGATACTGTAGAGGCAGCCGTGCCGGCTGCACTGGAGCGGGCGACGCGCCCGCCGCTACACCCCAAACTTTCGGCTTTCGTCATTTCGCGCACTTTGTCATTCTGCGCGTTCGCTAAAACAGTAACGCCCGCATTTTGAAAAATTACCTTCAACTCAACCTCAACCTTCTTTACTGGATCTTCGTAGCGCCCTTCACCGGACAGTTTTTCGACATCTCTCAGGTTTTCCGGCAGATGGTGTTCATCGGGGTGCGTGCGGCGCCGATGGTCGCGCTGACGGCGTGTAGCATTGGCGTGACGCTCGCCATGCAAGCCGCACATTCCCTGCAACAACTCGGCGCGGAAATATACGTGCCCGATCTCGTGATGGTGACAATGTTGCGCGAGATGGGTCCTGTCTTGATCGCGGTGATCGTGATCGGACGTAGCGGCTCGGCCGTCGCGGCTGAATTAGGCACAATGAAAGTTTCCGAAGAGATCGAGGCGCTCGAAGTGATGGCGATCAATCCAGTCCAGTATCTGGTAGTGCCGCGCTTTCTCGCCATGCTCGTGATGTTGCCAGCGCTTACGATCATGGGAAATTACGTTGGCGTTTTCGGCGGCTGGGCCGTGTGTCATTTTGCTCTCAATTTTAATACCGCCGGTTATGTGCTGCGCGCCGTGGAGAGCGCGGACACGTGGGATTTGTATTCGGGAATGATTAAGAGCGCGGTCTTTGCCTGGATCGTCATCACGATCGCGTGCAACGCCGGTCTTCGTGTCGACGGCGGGGCGGAAGGTGTCGGGCAAGCCACGACCGCGTCAGTTGTTCAAGCGCTGCTCGCCATGCTCGTGATGAACGCGATCCTGACCGGAATCTTTTTCTTTGGGGGATGAAGCGAATGACGAAGCTCGAAGGACGAAGGAATGACGAAAACCAAAACGGCGCGTGACAAGTTCGACGAAGCGTTTTGGAATGATGATGCGATACCAGTTGTTCGCGAGGAACCGAGTGAGAACCGTGTTTACGATCTTGAGAAACGAGCGGCGCTGTTTGGCGAAGCAATGAGCGGAATGACGAAGGACGAAGGAATGACAAAATCTGAAGTCGCGTGCGACGATTTCGACGACGCGTTTTGGGATGCTCCCGCCGAATCGATCGTCCGCGAAGAGCCGCGTAATAAACGCGTTTACGATGTAGAAGAGCGAACCGCAAAATTCGGTGAAATGGTCATCGACTTTGCCAAAACGATTCCGCAATCACCCGTGACGAGTCGAATCATCAGTCAACTTGTGGGTGCCGCGGTGTCGAAGAAGGAGTTTTTAAAAAGTATCGTACATGCAAGAAAGAAACGCGGGAGACAAAGCATTTTCTTCGTATGGCAGTTCGAGCGGTGCCGGCATTGAAACCTGAAGCTCGCAAGCTTTGGATGGAAGCGAGAGAGTTACATCTAATTTTTTCGAAGATTTGGAGGAGCGGTCAGGAAATGACGAAGCACTAATGCCGAAGGACGAAGGAATGACGAAATCCGAAAATCAAAACACGCGTGACGATTCCTTCGTCATTCGAGCTTCGACATTCCTTTGTCATTCGTCATTCGGATTTCGTCATTTCACTCATTCGTCATTCGTCATTCGTCATTTCACTCATGCCCTCACCAACTGAGTCTCCCGTAATAGAGGTTGTCGATCTGGTCCGAAAATTCGGGGATCGCACTGTGATCAACGATATCTCTTTCAGGATCGATCGCGGCGAGACACTCGTGATTATGGGCGGGAGCGGTTGTGGCAAGAGCACGTTGCTCCGGCATATCATTGGTTCGATGAAACCAACCTCCGGCTCCGTAAAAATCTTTGGAGAGGAAATTACGACGATGAATGAACGGGAGATCGCGCGCATCCGAGGAAGATTCGGAATGCTGTTCCAATCCGGCGCGTTGCTGGCCTCACTCACGGTTGGCGACAACGTGGCGCTCCCACTGGTGCAGCACACCAAAAAGTCAGCCGACGAAATCGAAGAGATTGTAGAACAAAAACTCCAAATGGTGGGACTGACCGGTTTTGAGAATCTGAAACCGGCGGAGATTAGCGGCGGCATGAAAAAGCGAGTCGGCCTCGCCCGCGCACTCGCACTCGACCCCGAGTTGCTCTTCAGCGATGAACCGACCTCGGGGCTTGATCCGATCATGACGGCAGTGGTCGATCAATTAACGTTGAAGCTTACGCGCGAAGCTGGCATGACCGCCGTTGTGGTCACGCATGATATGACGAGTGCATTTCGAATCGCGACCCGGATGATTATGCTCGGACACGGAGATATTATCGCGCAAGGGACGCCGGAGGAAATCCGCACCAGTCCCAACGCCGAGGTGCAACAATTTATCAACGGTGAAGCCGACGGACCGATACCCTTGAACCTCTCGCAAGACGAGCACGAGCATCATCGGCATGTGAAGCCACGACCGTGCGTCTCTGCGCGCGGCAGATTTCATCTCAAATCTTCATGAAACGAAATCTCTCCGATTACATCGTGGCCCTCGCGGTCGTCTCTTGCAGTCTCGTGCTGCTCGCCGCTCTTACCATCGCCCTTTCCGGTTATCGATTGAAAAAACCAGAGCGCACTTTGCAAATCAACTACGAGGACGTGACCGGCATCAAGATCCATTCCGAAGTTCGCTATGCGGGCGCGCCCGCCGGCCGCGTAATCGCGATGCGTCACTTGAGTGCCGCCGAGCGCGACGCGTCGGAGAACAAGAAAGACGCCGTCCGTGTCACGATCAGCATCGACGAAGGGATTCCGCCGGTGCCCAGTGATGTGATGGCAACGTTGAGCTCGGACACGATGCTCGCGCCCAAATTTGTCGCGCTCTCCGCCGGCACGACGGGCGGAAAGACGCTCGCGAACAACGCTGTGATTGAAGGTCATGTCGCTTACGGCCTCGAACAAATCATGGCCGCGGCCGGTCCGCTCTTCGACAACGCAAACAGATTACTCGATAATTTGAACGTCACGGTCACCGACTTGAAAGGCAATCTGGGGCAATTCATGCCGAAGATATCGCCGCTGGTTGATACACTGAACACCGATCTGGACGAGTTGCATAAGGTTGTCGCGGACTTCGGCGGTGTGGAAAAAAACGCGAACACAGTTCTTGGAACGGCGGACAAATTCGTTGGCGCCACCGACAAGCAACTCCAGGAGCAGATGAAACAGTTGCACGTAATTTTATTGAACTTGAAAGTGGTCACCACCCACGCGAAGGCAATCACCGAGGCGCTTGGAGAAAAACCGAATCGCCTAATCTTCAGCGGCAAAGCGAACAACCTCACGCCCGAAGACGAGATCATTAAAAGCAGCAAGCCGTTGCCGGCAAAAAAGCCATGATTCGGCGGCAGCCGCGCCTCTGTGAAACCTTGTAGTGGCAGCCGTTGCCGGCTTTGCTGCCAAAGCCGGCGACACGCCCGCCGCTACAGTTCTTGGTAACGCCGCATCAACTTGAAGAAACGAATCGTGTCGCGAATGGGATGGATGCTGCTGACTTCGTCGGAGTAAACAGTGCTGATGGGCACTGATTCGATCCGGTAACCTTTTCGGCTGGCAAAGATGAGCATCTCGGTTTCGTAATCGAAGCGGTTTGCGCCGCCGAGCAGCTCGGGAATCAGTTGTCGATGAATAATGCGAAACCCACATTGGGTGTCGGGAATATTTTGTCCGCAAAGGCGGCTGATTTTCCAGCTCATGTAACCATTGACGATGCGACGCACCAACGGCATGTGCGCAACATCATTCATGCGATTGCCCAGAACCAGCTTCGGTTCCGTCGCCGAGAAGGCGGCTGCCACGAAGCGATCGATCTCTTCGGGACGATGCTGACCGTCGGCGTCGAGGACAATCACGAAATCGAATCGTCGATCCAACCAGTGACGAAGTCCCGTCTTAATCGACTCGCCTTTGCCACGATTTTGCGGATGAACAATTACCTCCGCGCCGGCTTCACGCGCGCACGCCGCCGTCTCATCGTTGGATCCATCGTCCACGACGAGCACGTCATCGAGCTGTTGACGCGTTCGGCGAACGACATCGCCGATGTGCTTCTCTTCCTGATAGGCCGGGATGACCGCCGCAACAGATGGTCGATCTTGCACGCGCGCGTCCGCCTTTTCCATCGTCAACGGACGACCGGATGGAAGTCGGCCGCGTGATAGGAGCTGCGGACGAGCGGGCCGGAGGCGACATGCAAGAATCCTTTGCCACGGGCGATGTCGCCGTAGTAATCGAATTGCGCCGGCGTGATGTATTCGACGACCGGAAGGTGGTTTGCCGTAGGGCGAAGATATTGACCCATTGTTAAAACCTCGCAGCCGACGTCGCGCAAATCGTCCAATGTTTGGAAAAGCTCGGTTTCCTTTTCGCCCAGACCGAGCATGATGCCACTTTTCGTCACGATCCCGCCACCGCGGGACGACAATTCTTTCGCGCGCTTCAGGACGCGAAGAGAAGTGCGATATTTAGCGCGGGAGCGTACGAGCGGAGTCAAGCGCTCGACCGTTTCCATGTTGTGATTGTAAATATCGGGCCCGGCATCGAGCACGATTTGGATGCACCAGTCCTGGGCATGGAAATCGGGAACCAGCACTTCGACAATCACCGACGGATCCATTTTCCGAACCGCCGTGATGACATGGGCGAAATGATTCGCGCCGCCGTCTTTGAGATCGTCACGCGCCACGGCGGTGATAACGACGTGCTTCAATTCCATCCGTCGCACCGCTTCGGCGATACGTTGCGGTTCATCTTCTTCGAGCGCGAACGGCTTCGCCGTTGTCACGGCGCAAAATCCGCAGGCGCGCGTGCAACGGTCGCCTGCGATCATCATCGTCGCAGTGCCCTGGCTCCAGCATTCCCACCGGTTCGGGCATTGCGCGCTTTCGCACACCGTGTGCAAACGCAGATCGGAGATGAGCGCTTTGGTGGAAAAGAAAACAGGATTCGACGGCAGCCGCACCTTGATCCAGGGCGGCTTCCGCGCCTGGTGCAGCGCGGGATCGATTTTGACGCAGGACATGCGAGCAAAAGCTAATGCAACGTTGAAAAATTGAAAAGCGATTGTAGGGGGCGCCGTTCGCGTCCCAAGGAAGCGGACCGCTTCCCCTACAATTTCGTCCGGCCTGAGAGCGCGGCCGAAAGCGTCAATTCATCGGCCGATTCGAGACCACCTCCGGCAGGAAGACCGCGGGCGATGCGAGTCAAGGTCATCGGTTTTCCTTTGAGAAGATCGACCAGGTAATTGGTGGTGGCTTCGCCTTCGACATCGGCAGCCAGCGCAAAAATAATCTCGGAAAAGTCTTCCTCCTCGACCCGATCGAGCAATTCCTTGATGCGCAAATCTTCCAGACCAACATGATCGAGCGGCGAAATCTTTCCGCCTAACGAGTGATAGCGCCCGCGAAACGCGCTCGTCTTCTCCAACGGCAGAATATCGGTCGGCTGTTCGACGACGCAGAGTTGATCCGCTGCGCGCGAGGAGTCCTGGCAAATTTCGCAAATTTCCTCCGTCGTAAAATAGCCGCACAGTTTGCAGGG
>DATMPQ010000159.1:0-13667 GCA_035567015.1 Chthoniobacterales bacterium
CAGAATGCGCTCGAGGATCCGCCATCGAGATTGAGCGCGCGCTGAATTTTGAAATCGGTTGCGAATGGCAGCACGAGAATGCTTGCGAAATCGGCCAGGGTAATGTCAGAACAAAATCCCAGCGCGGCGCGATCGCCAGCCGCGACAGCGGCAAATGTCCGGCGTGCGGGGCGCGCCGATTCCAGGCCGCGAACTGGCTTGGCAAGATCGACAATCATCGGGCCGCACTCGATCGCCGCATCGGCTCTTTGTTGTCGTGAGAATTCGCCGACTCGCCAGATTTGAACTTTACCCGCCAACGCGCTCAGCACTCCGGTGAGTAATCGCGCTCGCTGCAATGGCGCAATTGTTCTTCCATCGACAACCAGCAATCCGATTGGTCGGTAATCCGGGTCGAAATAACCGCCGTTGACGCCGGCGAGACATTTCTCCCGGAGCATCACTTGATCGAGATCGGCCCGCGGTTCCGCCGGCTGGTCGATCACGCGCAGCCGGCACGATTTCACTGAGAAGAGCGCGAGTTCCATCGACACGCGCTCGCCGGTGACGGAATTTTCAAAAACGACGTAGCGATGCTCGAGTCCTCGCGCAGGCGACGGTTCGATCTCAGTGGAAACCGCATTCCAATCCGCATGCGCCGCTATTGCGACGATCAGGAACAGAATCGCGGCGCTAAGCTTTCGCACCGTACTTTTCGATTAAAGCTTGGAAGCGCGGCTCCTTGCGCAACGGGTCCCAGATCGGATTAACTTTCAGACCCGGCACGGTGACATTGCTTGGCCGGCTTAACAAGCGATCCAACAGCTCGATCGCCCGGCCGTTTTCGCCCACGATGCAGTAGACCTCGGCCACGCTCTCCGCAATTTCCGGCCCGCCAAAGGCGTCTTTGCTTTCCGGAAGCAATTCGGTGGCGCGCTGCGCTTCGGCCAGCGCGGCATCTTTTTCTCCGACATAGGCCAGAACTTTCGCGAGCTGAATATGCATCTCCGGCGCATCGGGACTTTGTTTCAGTTGCGCTTCGAGGAGGTCTCTCGCTTTCAGGAAAGCGGCCCGCGCGCCGGCTTCGTCCTGAAGTGCCATTCGCGCTAAGCCGATGAGATAATATTTGCCACTCAAGGCTGCGGGAATCGGCGCGAGAAGATCGTCAGGGAGGCTTTCCGCTTCGTGCAATCCTTCTTTGTATTTCCGTTCCAAAAGAAAAAGTTCCGCCCGCCCGCTAGCGAGCCTAAGTTTGGACTCGTTGTTCATCGGCATCGATTTCGCTGTTTGAAGTGCTTTCTCCGAAACGCTCAGATCACCTTTTCCGGCGATAGCCAGCTTGCACTTGATCTCCCAAAGTCCCAAGCCGTTAGGATTGACTTTAAGCCCGCGGTCGACCGTTTTATTAGCCGCATCGAAATCTCGCAGCATCTGGTAATTGAGAGCGAGATTCTGCAGCACCCAGCTGTCTTTCGGATTTAGACTGGCGGCCTTCTCGAGACTGGCGGTGGATTCCGGCCATTTTCCCAGCCGGCGCTGGATCGCGCCAAGAGCCAGATAAGCTTCGGCCTCGTTAGGCAAACCGCGTTGCGCAGTTTGGAATTCTTTCAGCGCCGCCTCGAAATCATTGTCGCCATAATACTGCGAAAAGCCCATCGCGAGGTGCGCCTCCGGCAGGTCGGGCTGCAATTGCAACGCTTGTTCCGCGAGAGCGCGGGCTTTTTCGCGGTGTTCCGGAGCGGGATCAAAGGTGTGGGCGATCCAGCTTTCCAACTGCGAGTAGCGCGCCAGGGCAAGGGCAAACTTCGGATCGAGCTCGATGGCCCGCGCATAAAGCTGCTCGCTTTGTTTCAATTTCTCGATGTCCTCCATCCCGGTCACAAAAAGATTGTGCGCCTGGATAAATGCGAGATAGGCTTCGCCATTCTGCGTCGGCTTGCGCTCGATCTGCGCTTTTTCACTCGGCGACAGTTTCGCCTGTAAGGCGCCAGCGATTTCCTTGGCCAGATCGGTCTGAATGGCGAAAACATCATTCAAATCGCGATCGTAATTGTTCGCCCAAATATGTTCGTCGTTCGCGGCGTCGATGAGTTGCACAGTGACACGGACGCGATTGCCGCTGCGCCGGACGCTTCCTTCGAGGATAGTAGAAACGCCGAGCGCCTTGCCAACCTCGCGCGCGCTGTGCGGCGCACCACGGTAGGCCATCACCGAGATACGCGAGATGACTTTCAGATCGCCAATTTTTGCGAGGTTGGTCAGGATGTCGTCCTGGATTCCGTCGGCAAAATGGGCGTTCTCTTTGTCCTCGCTTAGATTTTCAAACGGCATCACCGCGATGGACTTGTCGATCTTGCGTGCCAGGGCGTGTGGCAGGATGAAAAATCCTGCGACGGCCGAGACGACGACCCCAATGGCGATGAGCGTAATCAGATTGCGGCGCCGGTGCGCTCCTGGCGCAGGCGTCGCCCGAATCCCTTGCGGGGTAACATCGTAGGCCCAAGCCAGAATCAAGGAGATCGGAAACCCGATCAGCAAAAAAACCACCACCAACCGGAACGTCCAGTTCGGCAATTCCCAAGCTGGGAAAACGGCAGAGCCGATTTGGATGATGAATCCAGCCGCGATAATGTAGGCCGCTGCTACCCGATAAACTTTTCGCCGCTGGAGCTCGACAACGAACGTGTTCATGTTGCGCGACCGTACTTATCCACCAAAGCCTGAAAGCGCGGATCAGTTCTCAGTGAGTCCCAAACAGGATCGAGCTTGAGAATGGGGACCGTGAGGCCATTGGGAATAATAAGGAGATGATCGAGCAGGCTGAATGCTTGATCGCGTTCGCCGGTCCAGGCGTAAATTTGCGCGAGTGCAGCCGTCGCTTCCGGCCCATCAAAAGCGTCTTGCGATTCCGGCAACAACTCGACCGCGCGCTTTCCTTCCCTGATCGCCTCTTCTTTCCGGCCCAAGCCCGCAAGAATAAAGCCAAGCTGCCCATGGCGAGCGGCGTCCTCGGGATTTTCGCGTACGAGCTGCTCCGCGACGACTCGCGCGCGATCGAATGCGGCTTGTGCCCTCACTTTGTCCCCCTGATACCGATAAACCATAGCTTCGAGAAAAGCTTTCGGGCAGGGCGCGCTACCGTGGCCGGGCAATGTCTCTTCACGGAATTGCTGGATCACTTGAAGTGCTTCCGGAAATTTTCGTTGCAACGTCAAGACCGACACGCGGCTCAAGGTAACAATACCGTCTGGATCGATTCCCGGCGGCACCGAAGCCAATTCTTTTTCAGCAACGCTGAAGTCACCTTTCCACCTGATCGCCAACTCCGATTTTAACGCGCGCGAACTGAAAGATTGCGGCACCGCCTCGATTCCGCGGTCAAAGGTTTTATCGGCGGCGTCAAAATTCCGCGTGGCCATATAACTATAAGCAAGATTTAAGAGAACTGAACCGTCCTTGGGATCCAGCTCGGCGGCCTTTTCCAAATTCGTCGTTGACTCTGCCCATTTCCCCTGACGGCGCTGGATCGCGCCGATGGCCATGTAAACCTTCGCATCATTGGGGAGATCGCGTTTGGCGATGGCGAATTCAGCGAGGGCACGCTCGTAATCGCGATCGCCGTAGTAATAAGAAAAACCAAGGGCTAGATGCGCCTCCGGAAGATCCGGTTGCAATCGCAAAGCTTCGTTGGCCGCGGCCCGAGCCTTCTCCCGGCGCGCAGGCGTAGGGTCGAAACTATGATACATCCAGCTTTCAATCATGGAGAGGCCGGCCAAAGCGGCCGCGAAGTCTGGATCGAGCTTGGTTGCTTTTTCGAAAAGCTGCTCGGCCTTCAACGAAGTGTCGCGGAAAAGATCCGGCCGGTTGGCGTAATCGTGCGCCTGCATGAAGAGCAGATACGCATCTGGATTTTGCGTCGGCCTGCGATCAATGCGCGCTTTTTCCGCCGGCGAAAGTTTGGCCTGCAGCGCGGAGGTGATTTTTTGCGCCAGATCAGTTTGGATCGCGAAAACATCGGTCAGATCGCGATCGTAATCTTCCGCCCACATGTGCTCGTCGTTATCCGCATTGATAAGCTGCACGTTCACGCGCACGCGATTGCCTGAGCGCCGGACACTCCCTTCGAGAATGTTGGAAACGCCAAGCGCCTTTGCAATTTCCCGAATGTTGGGCGCCTTGCCTCGATACGACATCACCGAAGTTCGTGAAATCACCTTCAGATCACCAATCTTCGAAAGGTTTGTGAGAATGTCGTCCTGAATGCCATCGGCGAAGAAGGCGTTCTCCTTGTCGTCGCTCAGGTTTTCAAACGGCAGCACCGCGATTGACTTGTCGATCTTGCGCGCCGACGCGCGTGGCAACAGAAAGAATCCGGCGGCCGCAGAAATGACCACCCCTGTCGCGACCAGCATGATAACGTTGCGACGTCGATGGGCACCGGGTGCAGACGGAGTCGGGGTCGCGCGAATTCCTTGCGGCGTAACGTCGTAGGCCCAGGCCAGGATTAATGAAATCGGAAACCCGATCAGCAGCAGCACGACGACCAAGCGAAACGTCCAGTTCGGCAATTCCCACGCCGGGAAAACGGCCGAGCCGATTTGAATGATAAATCCGGCCGCGATGATGTAGGCCGCCGCCACCCGATAAACTTTTCGCCGCTGCACTTCCTCAAAGAAGCCACTCATAACGAAGAAAGAATTTTCGGTTCGCCGCGACTATATCTCAACCGCGAGGGTTAGACACGAAATGATGCGGGCTGTTCACTTTATACCGGTCGCGAACACTGTCTGAAATTGGGGGCTCTGCTTTTCGCGCGCGACCACGCTGATTTCGATCTCGCGAAAACCAGTTCTTTCCAGAAGTTCGTGCAACCGCACTTCGCTGAAACCCAGCCAGTGGTCGGCATAAAGCTCGCGCGCTTTCTCGAAACGGTGACTGAGTAAATCGAGCACGACGATTCGCCCATTCTTTTTTAAAATGCGATGCGCAGACTGGATCGCGCGTTCCGGGTTGATCGCGTGATGCAGCGCCTGGCTCAAAATGGCAAGATCGACACTGTTCTTCGCGATCGGGGGCTCCTCGATGTCGCCGAGGCGATATTCGAGATTCTTAAAGCCGTGTTTCCTGGCCAGCTTCGACCCGAACTCAACCATCTTGGGCGAGTTATCAATGGCGATGACCTTGCGCGCTGTTTTTGCCAGCAACTGCGAGAGCGTTCCTTCACCGGCGCCAAGATCGGCCACCGTGAGCGGCGGCAGCAACGTGATCAACGTATGCGCGAGCGCCTGCCACGAGCGGCCGGGAACATAACTCCGCCCGAATTTGCCGGCCAGTTCATCGAAATATTCGCGCGCTTTGTCCTGACGTTTGCGCAAGGTGACTTTGAGCGCAATGCGATCGCGCGCCGTTTCCGGCACTTCGCGGGCCAGGATTTGCATCAGCTCGGGGATCGGTCCGCGCGCCGACTTGGGCTCCTCTTTCTTAGTCAGGCCGTAGTAAACGTTTTTGCCGGCGCGCCGGTCCGCCACCGCACCCGCTCGCTTCAATTGCGCGAGATGACTGGAGATGCGCGATTGGCCCATGCCGAGAATGTCCTGTAATTCGGCCACGGAAAGTTCTTCCTGCTCGAGCAACAAAAGCAGCCGCAACCGAGTTGGGTCCGCCAGCAGGCGCAGGAAATTAATGGTTGACGCCATGGTAACGTCCAACGATATATCGACGTATCATGATTGGTCAATATGTCTTGCGACGACGTTACATCGTTAAAACGTTAAATCGTTACAACGGCTGGACGTGTCCCTCGGCTAACCCAATTTAACCTTCTACCCTTTTTAACGAATCACGTTCTTCGAACCATGTCCCGCCGCTACATTTTTTCCTCTGAATCCGTCACCGAAGGTCATCCTGACAAAGTTTGCGACACGATCAGTGATTACATTCTCGACGCCTGCCTTGAACAAGATCCTCTAAGCCGCGTCGCTTGCGAGACACTCGCCAAAGGCAATCTCGTCGTATTAGCCGGTGAGATTACAAGCAACGCGAAGTTTGATTTCGAAGAACGCGTTCGCGAGGCGGTTCGCAGCATTGGATATGTGAACGGCGATTGCATTTTTCACGCCGATACCTGTCGGGTGATGTGCGAAATGAGCGAGCAATCCCGCGACATTAAACAAGGTGTCGATGAGGCCGCAGCCGAAGGCAAAGGCACAGCGGAGCAAGGCGCCGGCGACCAGGGATTGATGTTTGGCTTTGCCTGCAACGAAACCGCGGAGCTCATGCCTGCTCCAATTTCCTTCGCCCATAAACTCGGCCGCGAGCTGACCCGGTTGCGCAAGGCCGGTGAGATCCCGTGGCTGCGGCCCGACGCCAAGACGCAAGTCTCGATTGAATACGACGGATATAAGCCGGTGCGCGTCACGACGGTGGTTGTCTCTTCGCAGCATGCGGCGGACGTCAAACAAAAAGAAATCCGCGAGACGTTGCTCGAGCTTCTGATCAAAAAAGTAATGCCGCCTGAATGGCTGGATGAAAAGACAACCTATTTGATTAATCCGACCGGGCGTTTTGTCATCGGCGGTCCGGAAGGTGATGCAGGTATCACCGGAAGGAAAATTATTGTCGATTCTTACGGTGGCATGGGACGCCACGGCGGCGGTGCATTTTCCGGAAAGGATCCGAGCAAGGTCGACCGCAGCGCAGCCTACATGGGGCGATGGGTCGCGAAAAACGTGGTCGCCTCCGGCCTGGCCGATCGATGCGAAGTGCAGTTCGCCTACGCCATCGGTCATCCCGAACCGGTCAGTGTCAGCATCGACACCTTCTGCACCGGAAAAGTGGATGACGAGAAACTGGAGCGCGCCGTTTGCGAGGTTTTCAATTTCAAACCCGCCGAGATCATCAAGCAGCTCAACTTGCTCCGCCCGATTTATCGCAAGACAACTAACTACGGACATTTTGGTCGCGTGGACGATCTCGACACCATCACTTGGGAAAGAACGGACAAGGCCGACGCGCTGAGAAAAGCGGCGAAATAGATTTTATGGGCATTACGACAACGCAAACAGAAAAGAAACAGGATTACAAAATCCGCGACATCAATCTGGCTGATTGGGGCCGGAAAGAGATCGCTATCGCGGAAAAAGAAATGCCGGGGTTGATGGCGATCCGGGAAAAATATGCGCCGGGCAAACCGCTCGCCGGTGTGCGCGTGACCGGTTCATTGCATATGACCATTCAGACGGCGGTGCTCATCGATACACTTGTCGATCTTGGCGCGAGTGTACGCTGGGCGAGCTGCAATATTTTTTCGACGCAAGATCACGCCGCGGCAGCCATTGCGAAGTCAGGCGTCCCCGTCTTCGCGTGGAAAGGCGAGAGTCTTGAAGATTATTGGTGGTGCACGTATCAGGCGATCTCGCATCCCGACGGCAAAGGCCCCCAGCTGGTGGTCGATGACGGGGGTGACGCCACGTTGCTCATCCACAAAGGCTACGAGCTGGAGGAAGGCAGCGATTGGGCGAAGACCAAGTCCGCGAATAAGGAGGAGCAGGTCATCAAAGATTTGTTGCTCGAGGTTCAGCGCGACAATCCGTTTCGCTGGCACGAGATCGTCAAGGAATGGCGTGGCGTTTCGGAAGAAACGACGACCGGCGTGCATCGCCTTTATAAAATGCATCAGGAGAACCACCTGCTCGTTCCCGCGATCAATGTGAACGACTCGGTCACCAAATCAAAATTCGACAATCTCTACGGTTGTCGGCATTCGCTGGTTGATGGATTGAATCGCGCGCTCGACGTCATGCTGGCCGGGAAAGTCGCGGTTGTATGCGGCTATGGCGATGTCGGTAAAGGTTGCGCGCAATCACTGCGCGGGCAGGGCGCGCGAGTTGTCATCACCGAGATCGATCCGATTAACGCGTTGCAGGCCGCAATGGAAGGCTACGAAGTCACGAGCATCGAAGAGACGCTCGGCCGTGGTGACGTTTACGTTGCGGCCACCGGCAACATCGACATCATCACACTCGATCATATGCAGCGGATGAAAGATCAGGCGATCGTTTGCAACATCGGCCACTTCGACAACGAGATTCAGGTCGATCCGCTCAACGCTGCGCCCGGCGTGAAGAAAACGAGCATCAAGCCGCAGGTAGATAAATACACGTTCCCCGACGGCCATGAAATTTTCCTTCTCGCCGAAGGCCGACTCGTGAATCTCGGTTGCGGGATGGGTCATCCGAGCTTTGTCATGTCGAACTCATTCTCGAATCAAGTGCTGGCGCAGCTCGATCTTTGGAGGAACCGAGATACCTACAAAGCCGGCGTTTACGTTTTATCCAAGAAACTCGATGAAGAAGTTGCGCGCCTCCATTTGGAAAAGATCGGCGTCAAGCTCACCAAGCTCACTCAACAACAGGCCAATTACCTAGGCGTTCCGATCGACGGCCCGTTCAAGTCAGAGCACTATCGGTACTGAGAGTTCGTCGATCTCGAGTCGGTTGATTTTAACGCTGCCAATTAGACTGTCCAACGCTCAAGCTGCAACTTTGTCGATTGAACATCGACAATCATGTCACCGTCACGCTGACGGCGTCACTCAGTAGGCCGACTTCCTTTCCGTCAATGACGGCGCGAGCCGTATAAGTGAGTTGGCCGGATCTGCCGGGGGTAGTGTCGATGGCGGGTGTGCGCATGAAAAAGCCGACCTTTTGCGGAGACTTTTCGCCTTTGCGTTGACGGTACAAATTAATTCCGGAAACTTCCCCGCCGGCTTTGCGAAATGGAATCGTGACGGTCGGTCCTGTTTGGCGCGGCCGGCCCAGCTCCGCGTTGTATTTTTTAGCGTCAAACTTCGCTTCCGAAACAACCTTCAGCTGTTTGGCGATCTCATCCGTGTAAGCGTTGTGGCGTTTAATTCGCTCCACCCGTGCCTGCCGGCGGGTATCGATCCCGGGGCGGACCGCGGTGGGAGCTCTATTTCCGGCGGGAAGATCCACATATTCGCCGGACGATTGTCCTGAGAGAACGGCGTTCGCCGCGTGCCCCGGATCGGAATCGATTTCGCGCCCGAGCGTTTGTAAGATGTAGACGGCGTATTTGGAATCGTTCACAGCATTCGTGATCTCGGCATCGGTGAATCCGAGATCCTTTCCAACCTTCGGAAATTCGTTAGCGAAATTGCTGTGCCAGTCGATCCGACCGGCCCGGTCGGTTGGATAATAGGATTTGCTCATAGGTAAAACGGTGTTGCCACCTTGATAATGCCGCCACGTAGTGCGCTGGGTCAAGCCGATCCGAAGCACGCTGTAATTGTCTTAGGTTGATGCTCTGCGGAACCGCGGATCATCTCGTCGGTTCGCCGGAGTCTTGCCCGACCGCAATCTTACGCGCGAGATACGGTGAGAAATATCCAGCATAACGCTTTTGCAATTCCGGGCGCTGCCAATCTTTGCCAGTGAGAATTTTTCGGCAATTCGCCGCGCCGCAATTGCATTCAACCGAATAACTGTCGTCGTCGCTCGTGCACCAATCGTGAGTGAGTTCTTCACCGGCGCGGATATCGCGAGTCGCTACGAACGTGATCTCGCCGCGCAGGCCCAGGTTCGCGTCGCAGGAATGATTGCTATAGAGCATCGAGCCTTCACGCTCTTCGTCCGCCACCGGGGCGATGAACAGATCATCGCCGATTTGAATTTCAACCGGGCCAAGCCGCGGCGTGATTTTCCGGCGCAAGGCTTCTCGGTTAACAATGTGCCCACCTTTCACCGCCACGACCTCATCTTTCGCAATATCGGCCCTGGCAAACAATCCGCGTCCATGGATTCTGCTCTCGCGCAGCGCGGTTTTAGGCGAGAGATAAGAGAGCGGCGTCATCGGGAGAAGTGACGAGTGACAAGTAATGAGTGGCGAGTAAAGATAGCCGCAATCTTTTCATTTTTCACTTCTCACTCGTCACCGCCAAATGAAGCCGCGTAAAGCCGCCGTCGTTTTCATTTTCGTCACGGTCATGCTCGACATGCTCGCGCTCGGCTTGATCGCGCCCGTACTGCCCAAATTGGTCCTCAGTTTCTTGAATAACGACATGACACGTGCGGCGGATTGGAACGGACTCTTCCTGACCGTGTTCGCCGCGATGCAGTTTTTTTTCGCACCGGTGGTTGGGGTGCTGTCCGATCGGTTTGGGCGCCGGCCGGTCTTATTGCTCTCGAGTCTCGGCCTCGGTCTCGATTACATCGTGATGGCGCTTGCGCCGACAATCGGCTGGCTCTTCGTCGGCCGCGTCATTTCCGGAATCACCGCTTCCAGTATCCCGACAGCGATGGCTTACATTGCCGATGTTATTCCAAAAGAGAAGCGCGCTGGGGCTTTCGGTACGATCGGCGCTGCATTTGGTATCGGCTTCACCTTGGGCCCGATGGTCGGTGGTTTGGTGGGTAACACGAATCCGCGGCTCGCGTTTTGGGTGGCGGCCGGATTCAGCCTAACGAATTGGATTTACGGATTTTTCTTCGTCCCGGAATCGCTGCCGACAGGCCACCGCAAGGAATTCACCTTGCGGCGTGCTAATCCGGTCGGCTCCCTGGTTTTGCTCCGCTCGCATCCTGAATTGTGGAAACTCGCGACCATTCAATTTCTCGCCTACCTATCCCATGAGATTTTCGCCATCTGGGCGCTTTACGCGATTTATCGTTTCGCGTGGGACCCATGGAGCATCGCAAAATCACTTTTCGTTGTTGGTATCTGCACGGCGGCGATTTCCGGAGGTCTGACCGGGCGAATCGTCGCGTGGCTCGGCGAGCGCCGGACACTTTACATCGGACAATTTTTCGGCGCAGTCGGCATGCTCATCGCCGGTCTCGCTCGAAGCGGTGCGGTTTACGTAGCGTCGATCCCAGTCATTTCAATGTGGAATATTTCATTCCCCGCCGCGCAGGGAATAATGACTCATCACGTTAGCGAGCGCGAACAGGGGGAGTTGCAAGGCGCAATCAGCAGCCTGCGCTCCATCGCGTTCGTCATTGGACCGTTTCTGTTTTCATGGACGTTTGCCTGGTTCATCAATCCAAAACATTCGTTTCATTTGCCCGCCGCGGGGTATTATCTCGCAGCCGCATTGCTATTTACTGCGATGCTGATGGCGACGCGGGTCGAACAACCTCAATTTGCCCCAGCGTCAACCACGGCCCCTCCAGATGCCGGTGTCGTGCCGCCGGAGGGCGTAACGTCCGGCACCGTAGCGCCGATGATCGATTCAAAAGAAAACGTTTGAGCGTTCGCCTCACCTCAGCGATTAACCAACGTGAGGGCGACCGCGCGAGGCGTCATCGTTGCCGTCGCGATCTTTTCTTGGGTCGCGATTTCGAATCATTGCGCATTTAGCGCACTTGTTGCGCAAACTCACGCGACGCAAAGCGCGTGTCCGTTTCATTCCCAACCGGCCAAGACCCCACCGCAACCCGCGGGAATCCAATGCTGCAAAATTCTGCGCGCGGTCGTTCCGACAATGACGAAGGGCTGGGCGCGAAATGACGCGGGCATTTCCGATGCCGATCTTTACTTCGAAAAGTTGGCCTTCATCGCGAACTCGCAAAGTGCGACATCGCCGCTCTTGCTCGACACCGGCCCGCCCGGCGCGCGAAGTTTTGCCGAATTGATTTTGCAGCGGAGCGTCCTCGCACACGCTCCGCCAGTTTCCGCCTAGATCCAGGGTTGTAACGGCGGCTGTGTCAGCCGCCGAATGGTGGACCGGCGCTTGACACGAGCGCCGCTACACCAGCCGCACCGCGTCCACGCGCGAATTCCATCTTAATCAATTTCGACATCGACATGAGAAAACAGATTCCAATTTGGATCGTCGCAGTCGCGCTCGGAACGAGCGCCGCGATCGCGGAGCAAACCGAGCACGAGAAGCAGAAATACACGTGCGTGATGCATCCTGAAGTGGTGATGGATCATCCAGGCAAATGCCCGAAGTGCGGGACGACGCTTGTTCCTCTAAAACCAAAAAGCCAACGTCCAACTCCGAAAGCGTTCGCGAGCGGGCTGTCCAACGTTCAACGTCCGCCCCTGAATGAAGCGGACATGCCGCACATGCAGGGTTCCGATCATCAGCACCAGATATCGATGGAACACATGTCGATGCAATCGTCGGTCAACATAGCCGACCCGATGAGTCGGGAGAGTTCCGGCACAGCCTGGGTGCCGGATTCGACGCCGATGTATGGGAAAATGTTCATGCTCGACGACGACATGCTGATGTTGCACGGCGCCATTTTCCCGCGTTACACGAATGTCAGCACGCGACGCGGTGATGATCGGATTGATGCGCCGAACTGGTTCATGGCAATGTTTTCGCATTCGTTCAGCGAAAGTACGCAACTCGGTGCGCGCCTGATGATGAGTCTCGATCCGCTCACCGAAGGCGGCCGCGGGTATCCGCTTCTATTGCAAACCGGCGAATCGTGGCACGGCCAACCACTGCACGATCGACAACATCCGCACGATTTGTTCGACGAGATTTCGATTTCGCTTTCCCAAAAGCTCGCGCCCGATCTCTCCTCTTATATATATGTCGGTTATCCGGGCGAACCGGCGCTCGGGCCGCCGACGTTTATGCACCGGCTCTCCGCGATGGGTGATCCCGACGCGCCGCTCGGTCATCACTGGCAGGATTCGACCCACGTCACCTTTGGGGTGACGACGGCCAGCTTACAATGGCGCAGCGTGAAAATCGAAGGCAGTGTGTTCACCGGGCGCGAGCCGGATGAAGACCGTTACGATTTCGATCGGCCGCGCTTCGATTCATTCAGTGGGCGCGTTTCCTGGAACCCGACCCCAGATCTCGCGCTCCAATTTTCACACGGTTACATCAAGAGTCCCGAAGCGCTCGCGCCGGATACGAAACGGCATCGCACAACTGCATCGCTCATTTACAACCGGCCACTCGGCAAAGAAAGCAACTGGTCGAACAGTTTTGTCTGGGGCCAAAATCACGACACTGGCGAGGGGAAAACGCAGTCGTTCCTGCTTGAATCAAATTATCAGCATGGTCGCGACACGATTTATGGACGCTGGGAGCGGGTGGAGAAATCCGGCCACGAGCTCGTCCTGGCGAACGCGGATGGAGAGAAAATCTTTCCGGTTTCCGCCTACACGATTGGTTACATTCGCGATTTATCGCACGGCAATGGCATCGACATCGGACTGGGCGGCCAATTCACCCTCGACTTCTGGCCTAACGAATTCAACCGCTACTACGGCGACGGCCCCGGCTATGGATTCGAGATTTTCTTGCGCATCCGCCCATCGCAACATGTCCATCTTGCCACGCAACAAGCAGAGGAAATGAAATGAGGCGCCCGGACGCTGGCCATTGCTGGAAGTGAACGGCTCCACGGCCACTTCTACAGGCCGCCTTGTCATCGCGGAGGAGTGCGTGAATCTTATTGTTCCGCATGCCCCGGTTGCCGAAACAAAATTATTACGATATCGAGCGCATCGTTGAGTTTGATTTCGTCCGCGCAACGGAAGCAGCGGCGCTCAATTCGCTGCGTTGGCTCGGCCGCGGCGACAAGGAAAAAGCCGACGAGGCGGCGTGCGATGCGATGCGCGGCATGTTCGATCTCATGAACATCTGCGGCGAAGTCGTGATCGGCGAAGGAATCAAGGATAATGCGCCGGGCATTTTCAAA
>DATMPQ010000160.1:0-5969 GCA_035567015.1 Chthoniobacterales bacterium
TTGGTCGTCTGCGGCGCCGCGGGAATGTGGGCTTCATCTTTAGCGGCCCTGAGCCGGATTTGGAAGGACTGTTGTACGCGCGAACCGTGGCCGTGACCCGGCGAACTGATACCATCTCCGAGCGTGGCAGTGTTGGACTGGGCAGAGGCAAAGCCGGCTTTACCAAGCACTGCGCCGCCAGTCAATACCGCGCCTATCTGGCCTAGAAACTTGCGGCGGCTAGACCCTTTGGCGGCATTGTGGGCCAAAGGACTTCCTGTTTTGGTTACATCAGCGACGGCATTTTTCTCATCCGTTGTGATCTCTCTGTTTTGGCCCGACCGGTCGAGGCACTGCTTGGTATCGTTCTCCATCACTCCGAGTTAATTACAAATGGCCCATTCTCGACAACAACAATCTTCTCTGGGGAACGCACAGCCTGCCCGCCCGATTGCCGACGCGTCGCGTGTTAATGCCGGTCCGGTCCGCCAATCGGACGGACTCGTCCCGTGGCGAGCTCGGACCGAATGCGCCCTCGCATTCGCGAACTTTCCAGCATGTGTTTACTTTTCCGCATTCCGTGCGCACTGAGCCACTCCAGATTCGAAACTTCATCGACGGCCAATTTGTTGAGCCAGCCGGCGGCCGATATCTCGACAATATCGAACCGGCGACAGGAAAGCCGTACTCGCAGGTCGCGGACAGCGACGGCCGCGACGTCGATCTTGCCGTGGCCGCAGCAGAAAGAGCCTTCGCCGATTGGTCGCGAAAGCCTGCGCAAGGGCGTTCGCAAATTCTTCTGCGGATTGCCGATTTGATCGAGCGCGACCTCGAGAAGCTCGCTCGCGCCGAGTCGATCGATACGGGCAAGCCGCTGTCGCTTGCGCGCACGCTCGATATTCCGCGGGCCGTGGCCAACGTCCGTTTCTTCGCCACCGCGATCCTGCACACCGAATCGGAAGCGCATATTACTGACAACGTCGCGTTCAATTACACGCTACGTCAGCCGCGCGGTATTGCCGGATTGATCTCGCCGTGGAATTTGCCGCTCTATCTGTTGAGCTGGAAAATCGCGCCCGCTATTGCAGTCGGCAACACGGCCGTCGCGAAACCAAGCGAGCTCACGCCGATGACGGCTTATTTGCTCTGCGAGATTTGTCGCGAGGCCGGGCTGCCGAACGGCGTGCTCAACGTCGTGCAGGGTACCGGGCCGAATGTTGGTGCAACCATCACCGCGCATCCGAAGATCGGCACGATCTCGTTCACCGGCGGCACGGTAACCGGTCGCAAAGTAGCGGAAGCCTGCGCGCCGTTATTTAAAAAAGTTTCCTTGGAGCTGGGCGGGAAAAATCCGAACATCATCTTCGCCGACGCCGATCTCGACGCCGCCATCGCCGGCAGCGTCCGCTCGTCGTTCGCGAACCAGGGCCAGATTTGTTTGTGCGGTTCGCGCGTCTTCGTGGAGCGTTCGGCTTACACAGACTTCGTCGAACGTTTCATCGACCAAGCGTCGAAGTTGAAGGTTGGCGATCCGCTCAAACCAACGACAGATCAGGGCGCGATGGTTTCGAAAACGCAGCTCGATAAGATAAAGTTCTATGTCGATCTTGCGCAGAAGGAGGGCGGAAAGATCGCCCTCGGCGGGTCAGCGCCAAAGTCGATCAACGAGCGCTGTCAGTCGGGTTACTTCTTCCAGCCGACGGTCATCACTGATTTGCCGGTCTCATGTCGGACCAATCGCGAAGAAATCTTTGGCCCGGTCATCACGATTACGCCGTTCGACAACGAAGAGGAAGTGATCGGCTACGCCAACGACACCGACTACGGCCTCGCCTCGAGCGTCTGGACGCAAAACTTGAATCGCGCGCATCGTGTCGCGGAAAGAATTCACACCGGAACGGTCTGGGTGAACTGCTGGCTCGTGCGCGACCTGCGCGTCCCATTCGGCGGCATGAAAGCAAGCGGCGTCGGCCGCGAAGGCGGCGAGGAAGCGTTGCGGTTCTTCACCGAACCAAAGAACGTCTGCATAGCGAAATAAGTTTTAAGTAGTTGATGGTTGAGAGTTGATCCGCCTTCGCGAGGCTTCGGCGCGACAGGTTGTTGAGAGGTCCCGAACAAATTCGTCTTCATCCGCGTAACTTGTCACGCCGTAGCTCCGTCGCATTGAATTAGCATAAACGGACTTGGCGTAGGCGGATCTGCGGTTAAAGATTCTTCATGTGCCGAGCTATCAAAATACTTCATAACTTCAGTCCGCCAGCGACCGAGGACGAAATTCGTGCGTCATCGCTCCAATTCGTTCGCAAGCTGAGCGGATTCACTAAACCTTCCAAAGCAAACGAGGACGCATTCAATCGAGCGGTCGATGAGGTTGCGCATGCCGCTCATCATTTGCTCGAATCGTTAGTGACGAACGCGCCGCCCCGCAATCGTGAGACAGAAACGTCGAAAGCGCGAGCGCGATCGGCGAAACGTTTTGCGGCTGCCGCGTTGGCAACAAATGGACATCATCATCACTGATTAAGAGGAAGAGTTTATGAGCGGAATACGATTATTGGTTGGCACACGGAAGGGCGCGTTCGTCCTGACATCGGACGCGAAGCGCAAAGATTGGAAAGTGGACGGGCCGCATTTTGCGGGCTGGGAGATTTATCACGTCAAAGGATCGCCGGCTGATCCGAACTGCCTCTACGCGTCGCAGACGAGCGCCTGGTTCGGACAGATCATTCAGCGCTCCGATGACAGCGGCAAAACCTGGTTTCAGCCAGGGTTGGCGCCGGGCGAGCCGGCCACCACGCCCGACGGCATGCCCAAAGGCGAGAGCAACAAATTCGTTTACGACGCTTCGGCGGAAACCGGCAAACCGCTCACGACCCACATGTGGTACGACGGCACGCAGCATCCGTGGGAGTTCAAACGCGTCTGGCATCTCGAACCGTCCCTGACCGATCCGAATCATGTTTATGCAGGCGTGGAAGACGCGGCGCTGTTCGAATCAAAAGACGGAGGACAGACGTGGCAGGAGCTCGCCGGATTGCGCGGCCACGGCACCGGACCGAAGTGGCAACCGGGCGCGGGCGGGATGTGTCTGCACTCGATTCTGCTCGATCCAAAAGATACGAAGCGGATGTTCATCGCGATTTCGGCGGCAGGCGCGTTTCGCACCGATGACGGCGGCAAAACGTGGAAGCCCATCAATCAGGGTTTGCATTCGCAATACATTCCCGATCCGAAGGCCGAGGTTGGTCACTGCGTCCATCATATCGCGATGCATCCGAAGCGTCCAAAGACGCTCTTCATGCAAAAACACTGGGACGTCATGCGCAGCGACGACGCCGGCGATTCGTGGCGCGAGGTGAGCGGGAATTTGCCGAGCGACTTCGGATTCCCAATCGACATTCATGCGCACGAGCCGGAGACGATTTACGTCGTGCCGATCAAGAGCGACTCGCTGCATTATCCGCCCGACGGCAAACTGCGCGTCTATCGCAGTCGGAGCGGCGGCAACGAGTGGGAAGAACTCACCAAAGGTCTGCCGCAACGCGATTGCTACGTGAACGTGTTGCGCGACGCAATGACGGTTGATTCGCTCGACCCATGCGGCGTTTACTTCGGAACGACGGGCGGACAAGTTTACGGCTCAAACGACGCAGGCGACTCTTGGAATCCGATCGTGCGGGATCTTCCTGCCGTTCTGTCGGTGGAAGCGCAAACGTTGGCGTAGCCGAAAGCAGAAACCCAAATCCCAATGACCAAATCCCAAGGAAATCCCAACAATCAAACTCCAAATTCCAAAATCACGCGGGAGACCTCCCTTTTGGATTTTTGCCATTGGGATTTGAATCTTTGTTTGGAGCCTGGGTTTTGGGATTTGGGATTTTGTTCTTGAAATGATTCGTGTTGTTCTCCCGCATCATCTGCGCACACTGGCGCGCGTCGGCGACGAGGTACATGTCGATGTTAACGGTTCCGCAACTGTGCAGTCGGTTCTCGACGCGATCGAAGCCAAATATCCAATGCTGCGCGGCACAATCCGCGAGCACGACACACACAAACGCCGTCCGCTTGTTCGGTTTTTCGCTTGCGGCGAAGACATTTCGCACGAATCGCCGGATTCTCCCCTACCCGATGCAATCGCTAAAGGCGCGGAGCCATTCTTCATCATGGGCGCGATCGCCGGCGGGTGACAGGATTAATCACCATTAGTAGGGCAAGCCCATCGCTTGCCGATTTAGGTTTGGCAGCCACAGCGGCCGCTCTACAATTGCGCCGAACATGAGCAAGACTTTCGAAAGGTCCCGCGCGCCTGAACAGGAGGACGCCTTACCGCACGCGATCTTGCATCTTTACGAAACACATGTTCCGGTCACGAGCACCGAGAGCTCGAAGATGTTTTATCTTGATATCGTCGGGCTGGAGTTTGCCTATCGCGATCCCACTCGAGACATCGTCTTTCTCTGGATTGGCGCAAACAAAAAGTCGATGCTTGGCCTCTGGGGTCCGGGCACCTCATACGGCCGCGATTTTCACAAATGCCATCTTGCCTTCGCTGTCTCCTTACCGGATTTGCTGGCCGCCGGTAAACGACTCAATAGCTTGAGCATCCAAACGCAGAACTTTGCCGGCGAAGAAACGACTGAACCCTCCGTGATTGGGTGGATGCCATCGGCGCAACTTTATTTTCGTGATCCCGATGGTCACTCGCTGGAATTCATCGCTCTCCTTGACGAAACACTGGACCCAAGCTTTATCGGATCACTCTCGGCTTGGCAGAGGAGATCTCATTGATTTATGAGTAAATCGTTTGCGAGTTCCCGCGCGCCTGAACCAGTGGGCGCGTTCCCGCACGCGAAGCGCGTCGGCAACCTTTTGTTTCTTTCCGGCATCGGACCCCGCAAGCGGGGCAGCATGGAAATCCCGGGCGTCACGCTCGATTCATCTGGCAACATCGTCAGCTACGACATCGAAAGACAATGTTGTGCGGTGTTCGAAAATGTCCGGCTCGTGCTGGAAGACGCCGGCGCGAACTGGAACGACATTGTCGATGTTACAGTCTTCCTCACCAACATGAAGAAGGATTTTCCGATCTACAATAAGCTCTACGCCGAGCATTTCGCCGGTGCCGGAAAACCCAATCCGACGCGCACGACGGTTGAGGTCACCGCGTTGCCCACGCCGATCGCGATCGAACTCAAGGTGATCGCGGCGGTGGGATAAAGGTGGAACGCGCAGTCCCTTGTCCGCCTGCGGACGGACTCGTCCCGTGGCGAGCGCGTTGCTAGTAATGTCGGCAGAGCCGAGTAGCATTTAGCATCGCCGCCGCCACGGCGGGCAGACTGTGGAGCGGACGATCCACCTTCCCATTCTGAATTGGGCGTTCAGTGTTGAGCGTTAGCTTCCGCGATCGAAAAGAAGAACTCCCCGACTGCTTGATTTATTTGGAACGATCTTGGTACCCAGGGTCGAGTTGAATCGCTCGTTGGAAATGTTTTTCGGCAAGCTCGTTCATCCCGAGATTTTTCAGCCTCAGACCGATCATCCAGTGGTAAAGCGGATTGTCGGGAGTGACTTGGTCGGCTTGTTTCTCGTAAGCCATTGCTTCTTGGAACTTGCCTAGCGATCGCTCGGCGCCGGCGAGTTGATTGCTAGTCAAAGCGAGGCTTGCATTGCGCTGGACCGCGTCAGTCCAAACCGAGATAGCTTCTTCTTTGCGGCCCAGCTGCCAGAGAGCCTCGCCTTTTTCCTGCCGCGCGAGAATTAGATCTTGTCGCTGCGCTAAGGCCTCATCGAGACTCGTCCGCGCTTGCTCGTAACGACCCAAGCGGTTCAGAATCGTCCCGCGATAATACAGGCTCAAAGCTCTTGCCTGGCCCTTTTGGTGCTCGGCTGCCTGGCCGAGCAGCTCGACCGATTGCTCCGCATCGCCAGAGAGATATTCAAACCATGCCAGCTTCGATAGCGCTTCGCCATTGATAAACAGTCCGAAGTTC
>DATMPQ010000161.1:0-7583 GCA_035567015.1 Chthoniobacterales bacterium
GCTTGTCAGCAGTGCTTCATTGGCGGCAAACAAACTCGAAGCGAGCATCTTTTCTTATGACGGCAAAGACTTTGTTCGGACCGAAACGACCTTGATGCAAGCAGGACAATCGGCGGTCGGCACAAAACTTGACCATGATAGCCCGGCCTACAAAGCCTTGGTCGAAAAACATTCCTACACCGGGCCAGCGACCGTTTTTGGTCAAAACTACCAAGCCAACTACGCACCGCTCATCGATAAAGATGGCAAATTGACCGGTGCCATATTTGTTGCGATACCCAAATAGTCGTCTTGATAGCTGGGCCAAACCGATCCGGGACAATGACACCGCGATGGGTTGGCGCGTACACATACTTAGGTTTTGCGCTTGAGTGGGCGGTCTGATGGCCGCCCACATTCACCTATGGCTTGCAGCAACTTTGTCGGCTGTGGGTCAAGACTTCGGCCCGCGTCTGAGCAATGTCGGTTCATCCCTCAATAGTACATCAGTCCCTCCTCGTCTCGACTAGTCCGAATTTGTCCCGGCACTCTTTGAAGCTGGTGGCTTCGTTCGTCGCGTCTCCCTGTCGTAGCCACTTGGATTGGGGATGCCGGGCGATTTTTGCAGCGAAGCGATCTGCCGGTTCAGGCACGCGCCGTAGGCAACAGGTCCGTTTGTCCTTTCCGAAATGCAAGCATGCTCCATTGTTAGTCGCGTCTCGATGTCGTAGCCACTTAGATTGGGGATGCCGGGCGAGTTTCGCAGCGAAGCGATCTGCCGGTTCAGGCACGCGCCGTAGGCAACAGGTCCGTTTGACTTTTCCGAAATGCAAGCATGCTCCATTGTTAGTCGCGTCTCGATGTCGTAGCCACTTAGATTGGGGATGGTTGTGGGTAAGTTCTGGGTCGTCTGAGCGGTCAGCGGCGGGTTGAATACGGCTAAAACCGCGCCGAATGCGAGCGACGTGAGCAACGTTAGTTGGCAACTGCGTAGCTGCATCCCGCGCCCTAATAATTCAACAGCTGTAGTTGTCATATTTTGCCCCAAAGTTTTAGCAGTCCGCAGATACAACCACAGTGGTGGTCTCTCAGGCCCCCAACCAATATCCATTTTTGGAAAATAACAACCCTCTGGCGACAGAAAGCAAATCTTTGGCGTGAAATCCCAAGCAAGGGGCCGTCCATGACTGCTGTCGGCCGTCAAGTTCGACGGGGTCGCGAGCATTCTTGTCAGGAACGAAGTAGCTGTTGTACAGACCCTCCGCCTAAAGGCAATAACGGGGGTTTAAAATGACTTCTTTTCGAAGGTTGGTGATGGGAATCGCCGAAATGATGGCGGTGCTTTCGATATTTTTTGGTACCTTTGTCGGAGGAATTTACGGTGCGGCGTCCGGCGCGTTTTTACGGTCTGGCATTTTTGGAATTGCTTCCGACCTTGACATCAGTTTGCAAGGCATCGGCCACGTAGCGACTACTGGAGTCGCGTTCGGGTTTATCATGGGCGCTATTCTAGGATTTGTTCTTTCGTCATCATTGGCGGGCACTGTCTTCTTTTTTGCCCAAATTGAACGGAACACCCGTAGTCTATTGGAAAAAGAACGCTTCGAAGAGCCAACACAATATCGGGCCGCCCCGCGTTTCTAAGCGATCCAAAGGGTTAAGATGTTTGCTGCCTTGGTCAGCGCTAACGGCTCCATGTCGTATTTGGGTCATTCGCGTCGTCTCCGCGAAATCGGCTGTGAGTCCGCTTTACCCCCAAAACCGACATCGCCAGTTAGATCAGCCACGTCGGGAAAGTGCCAAAAGGCGACATTGTGATGAGTGATGCCGTCCTAATCTGATGGCAAAATCCCGTTTCGTTAAATTTTCGTGAATGAGCAATTTTGACCATAAGCTCGCATTGCGCTGCGGCACAATACCGCCCGAAGGCGCAGCACACTTTCCGGACGGTGGGAAGTCATGAAGTCGGAGGCATTGCGCGCATGGCTGCGCGCGCTTCCCGCCCCAAAAAATAGTTTTTCGCTCCAATCAGGAAGGTCAGCCATGGACACGGAGAAATACGTTCACAGGGAGAACCTGGCCCTGTTCAAGAAACGTCTCGCGGAAGCGCACAGTGACGCAGAGCGGGAAGTGCTTTTGAAGTTGCTGGCGGATGAGGAAGCAAAAGAGCCTCCACGAAAAATGGCATTCTCAAGCCGCGTTGATCTGCACCAATGAACACCGCTCAGGAAGCATTGAGTACGGCAGTGCACTGCGGCCCCCGATGGGCCGACTAGTGCTGTGACGTAGAGGAGGAGACGAGAGTGGGAGCACTCGGAACGGGATTTCAGCCCGGCGACATTAAGCTGATGAGGTCCGTACTAGATAAGGCGGCGATCATCTTGCCTGAGGCCGAGCGAACATCTGCCATGAAGGCAAAGTTGTCCTCGCGTATCCTCGCAGCGGCGGTAAAAGGTGAACGGGACCCGAATAAGTTGAGAATTGCAGCACTTCTGGAAGAAATGGATGTTAAAGGACCTGGCGCACTGGCCCCCGCCTCTCGTTAGCGACTAGCCATGAGCAAATCAGTCGCAGCGCTCTCAACCTAAGCAGCATTCATCAAAACATTGAGCGAGCCGAGCAGTTACAGCAGCTACGGAAACTTGAGGTGCAGGCCGAGCACTCACGTAAGGCACCGGAGACATTCATCGTGAACCAGCGGGACGACCGGCATGACCCAAAGGAGACATTGGATCGGCGCCATTTGACTATCGATCGAAAAGGAGGTCTGCCAGCAACACGCTAAAGATGGCGCGCCAGTCAACTCAACTCTAGAGGGTAACAAATTGACGTACTTCTTGTGTAAAATGAGACATCGCGGCTAAAGACCTAACTCCTACGTGAGTGCAAGAACTTTCTGCTGGTCCGGCTTGTCCCCCCTAGCCCCACCGCGGCCGGGAGTTCTGACACGAACGGCCCTGGCGCGCCGACCGCGCCGGGGCCGTTGGTTCTTGGTGTGCAAGTCTGCCACGCCGCTTGAAGTGGCGGAGCATATCCTTCAGCAGGCGGCGTTAGGCGTGCGCGACCTCAACCGGTTGAAAAGCTCGGCATTCGAGAAGCTGAGTGCCGCTGCCTGAGCGTACCTCCGCGCTTGCTTGGTGAAGCAACGGGACAGCGGAGCGGATTGCAATCATCCGACCTTTGGGTGTATTGCAATACGCATGTGGGATGCCGCCAGCGTTGCACTCCTCAAAGAACTCTGGGCCAGCGGCCACAGCGCCGCGCAGCGGAAGCCGTGTCGCTCTGACCACGGATGTACTGGCAGAGCTTCTGGTTTCGAAGTCCCGCACGCCGACGGATCGGTCGCGGGATTTTCTATCTGGTCGCAATCGCCAAGAACAAGGCCGACGATGACATCGCTAGTCAACCAGCCAATAACGCGTGGACTTTCGAAGCTGAGAGTTCACTCCACTCGGAGCGCGATCGGCAGGTCTCGGATATCATCTTGAGCATTGGACATAACTCAGGTCTGTCGGCGCCCGACGCTCGGCGCTGGACGCGCATTCTGGGCGGCTACACCGCTCCAAATCACGCGCGCAGTGCTGCCGAGTTGGCAATCACGGCTTTGCCGCTGGTAACGCTATGGATCGTAGCCTGGTTCACGTTCTCTCTTGGCTATGCTTGGGCTTCGTTGCTTATCGCGATTCCGGCTGCTGGCTTTCTCCTACGACTGTTCATGATCCAGCACGACTGCGGCCATGGCACCTTTTTCGCCAACCCTGTGGCGAACGACTGGGTCGGCCGCGTTATTAGCGTGCTCACGCTAACGCCGTACGACTGTTGGCGCCGCACCCATGCGATCCATCATGCCACCACCGGCAACCTTGACCGCCGCGGCATCGGCGATGTTGATACGCTGACAGTGCGCGAATACCGGGCTCGTTCGTGGTGGGGCCGTTTGAAATACCGCCTTTACCGTCACCCGCTGATCATGTTCGGGGTCGGGCCAGCCTATCTGTTTCTGTTGCAGCACCGGATCCCGGTCGGCCTCATGCGTAAAGGTTGGCAGCCTTGGGCAAGTGCAATGGCAACCAATCTCGCGATTGCCCTCATCGTCGCTGTGCTCACGTGGTTCATCGGCATCAAGGCGTTCCTGCTCGTGCATCTTCCGATTATGCTGCTCGCCGCTACGGCCGGAGTTTGGCTGTTCTATGTACAGCATCAATTTGAGCAAACGACGTGGGAGCGAGACGAGCGCTGGAATCTGCGACAAGCCGCTCTGTACGGCAGCTCACATTACGATCTGCCAGCGCCGCTACGCTGGTTCACAGCCAACATCGGTATCCACCACGTCCACCATCTCTGCAGTCGTATTCCCCATTACCGGCTGTCGCGCGTGCTGCGCGACCACCCAGAACTGCGCCAGGTCAGCCACGTAACACTCCTGGAAAGCTTTCGGTGTGTACGGCTTGTGTTATGGGACGAGGCGCAGCGCCGCTTGGTGTCTTTCCGCGAAATCAGAGTCCAAGACTTTCAGGAAACAGCGTTAAATCTCGCCGCACCATAGCCATGGTCGGCCGCGATAGCTGCCAGAGTTGGCGCAGCTCGGTCGGGGGTCGAGCGATCCAATGTCGGCTTTTGGCGCCCGGCTCAGACAAAATTCAAAGTGAAGAGGTGTGTCGTTTAGTTGGCATCATTGGCTTGGGGGCACGATCTGCGGTCGCTAGCGGGCGTTCAACTGGATCGCGGGCAATCCTCGGCTGCAATTCCCTTAGGTCAAGAAAGACGTCAGCTTGACGTCGCAACTCATCTGCGACCATTGCCGGTTGCGCGGAGATCGTCGAAACGACAGTCACCCGGACCCCGCGGCGCTGTATGGCTTCCACCAGGGAACGAAAATCGCCATCGCCTGAGAAGAGAACCATTTCGTCAACGTGGGCGGAGATCTCCATGGCATCCGCGGCAAGCTCGATGTCCATATTGCCTTTCACCCTGCGCCGTCCGCTCTCATCCAAGAATTCCTTGGTTGGTTTGGTGACGACGGTGTAGCCGTTGTAGTCGAGCCAGTCGAGCAAGGGTCGAATCGACGAATACTCCTGATCTTCAATGATCGTTGTGTAATAGAACGCTCGAACGAGATTTCCGCGCCTCTGCATCTCCAGGAGTAGCTGCATGTAATCAACGTCAAAGCCAAGTGCCTTGGTGGTTACATAGATGTTGGCACCGTCGATAAAGACGGCGATTTTGTTGGTGGATGACATTTCAAAGCCCGCTACAAGGGCACCACTAGTACGGCGATGCATCGGACTTAGCCGGCTCGAACGCCATCGTTCCTAACCACAAGGACGAAGGCGCCGCGTCAGCCAAAGTTCGAGCGGTGCCCAACTAGCGGTACTGCGCATAGGCATCCATTGGTGACCGCGGAAATCCATCGCCGGGCTCATTTTGGCTTTGAGCATCGAGCGACGCCATAACCCAATCAGGCAGGCCGTTGCTTCCCGAGTAGGTGCCAACGTCAAAATAGGTGGCGCCGTAATCCTGAACCGGATTGACTGGGGTGCGTTCTTCGTTGGCAACGGCAGTTAGAAGGTCCTGCGGCGGATTGATCAAGCAGTTTGATCCACTGCAACCGACCGGAAGAAAAATTGTTGGAGCCGGCTGACTAGCTTCGCGGTTCAATTCACACGCAAAGGCACCGTGGAGCATGAACCCGGCGACCGTAAGAGAAGCCGCCAAAAGCAATACATTACGCATGGCAAAGCCCTCGTGACTAATACCCCCCGGGGGCACCATATCTGCGGAGCGTTTCCGGCAGGCTTCACGATCTGTTTCGTTTCGGTTTCGCCGGTTCCCGTTGCCCTTTGGCGATATCTATGCCGCCGATCGGTTTTGCGTTCCAGTGGAAGTCTGGCCGCGCGTCGGCGCCTCGCTTGCCAGCGCAATCCCGTTACAGATCAATGGCGTGGTAGACGCTGGCGCGCGTATCGCGTAGGCGCGCGATTTTGTGACTGAACCGAAACGCGAGGCCGCTGTCAAAATTACACGTTGTGTGAAGCGGGGAGCGTTTGCAATGGAACACACCGAACTGAATTTTGGCTCGGCCCACGACACCGATCCGGTCACATTTTGTCCTAGCTGCAGAGCAAATGCCTACCTCGCTGGCGCCATCCGAGACATTCGAACGAGCGAGACGTACCGCGTCTTCGAGTGCGGATGCGGGAGAGTCATCTGGAGCCGCGAATCAATCAATAACCCCTCATCAGCGCCCCCCGGCTTATCCCAATGAAAGTCCGGCCGCACGTCGGCACCACGCTTGCCGCAAGCTGAGCAAATGAACCTCGGCTCAAGATCAGACAGGCGAAAAACATCGGGCCATTAGTCGCCGCTGATCGCTACGTGGTGGCTGCGCTTATCATCGGAGCAATAGATCAACAGCCCGCGTACGCCTGACGAGCGCATTTCAGCGAAGGTGATTTTTGTCGGGATTTGTCAATTACCAACTCACCGATACGACCTGTTCCAGCCCACCAAGGTTATGATGATGGTGGCCCAGAGCATCGCGAGGCTCGCCAGACCATATCCTACGGTGCGGTCGGGCTGCGATATAGGCGAGGAATACAGCACCGCCACCAACGGCGCCGCAGTGATGGCGATCAGTACGAGACCGATCCAAAACAGTCCGCTGATCCTCAAGGCAGTCGCGGTCATCGGGTCCTCAAAGGTGACTAACGTGATTCGGCGCCCGTGTCGGAACAATGCGCCAGCGCGCCTTCAGTTCACCAGCAAATACAGGTTGACCTCGTGGTTCGAGGCAGCAACGGCGCATTCAAACTGGTGGAACGCAACGGCAATAAACGAGTGATTGGCGCATATCAAAACACTTGAACGCGGGCTCGGACGGTATGGCGAACGGCAGCTTGAACGGCTCAAACGGAAAGGCTGAGGCGGTACACGGATTTTGCAGGCGCTGGGTTTCGGTTCGGCGCTTTTTTGTTTGGGTGAATAATTTCCGGCAAAGTTTGCTTCATCAGTTTCGGCGAGCAAGCCTCATTTCTGACCGGCCGGGATGGCTTCAGTCGCTTGATCCTGAAGAGAAGGCGCGTTGGTCTCGGCCGCGGGCAGGCTGCTTCTAAGCTGGTCTGGCGTCGTACAGTCGCCGGCCCAGAGCTTGGTACCCCTAACGGTCCCGACGAACTTGCAATCGGCCGCTTGTTTCGACTTGGCCTGGACCGAGGGGTTCCTGCTGGCGGTCGGCGCCGATTGTGCGAAGGCGGAGCCGACAAATGCAAACATGAGAAGTATTGTCGAAATTGTGCTTTTCATAGCAGTTACCTCGACGCGGTGCGTTGTAATCTCGTCCCTGACCCGACCAAACCAGAGCATACCTCTTGCGGCTCAGCTCAGACAAAGGTCGGCAGCCGTAACGCGAGAGATTATTCGGCAGTGTTGCAGCCGCGCATGTTCTCAAGAGGTCGGATTGTTGCCATGGTTGACTACGGGCGGGTCGGCGCACTGGCTCGGCACACCTTCGGCGGGGGCGTGTGCCGAGCCGCCGATCCGTTGCCGGTCGCTGACACAATAACTGCAAGACGAGAACAAAGGCGCGGGGCTTCGATCCCGCGCCT
>DATMPQ010000162.1:0-15503 GCA_035567015.1 Chthoniobacterales bacterium
TACAGATCTCTCCAGCTCACCACCATCGCTCGATAGAACTTGAAATTTGTTTTTCCAAAAGAGGCCGCCCAAAAATCCGATCAAGCCCGCGCTCAGTACGATGATCGGAAATGGCACTTTGAAAAAATAGATCGCGATGAACGCGAGCGCAGCCACCGTCCACATCACTTCGTTGCGGAGCGCTTTTCGCCCGATACGAATGACCGCTGCCATGACGATGGCAGTGACGGCGGGCTTTAATCCGTAAAAGGCGGCCGCGATCCATGGGATGTTGCCGAACGCCGCGTAGATGTAACTCAGCGCCCAAAGGACAAAGATTGAAGGGATGACGAAGAGCGATCCGGCAACAATGCCGCCCCACGTTTTGTGCAAAAGCCAGCCGATGTAAATCGCCAGTTGCTGCGCCTCCGGCCCGGGAAGCAGCATGCAGTAGTTCAAAGCGTGAAGAAAACGTGACTGACTGATCCATCTCTTTTTCTCGACCAGCTCGGTTTGCATGATGGCGATTTGCCCGGTCGGTCCGCCAAAGGAGATGAAGCCAAGCTTCAGCCAAAAACGAAGCGCCTCGCGAAACGTCGGATGGCTCGTCTGGCGCGATGTCTCTGCCGTTGTTTGCTGTAGCGAGATAGCCTTCATCGCCGTTGCAAAAATGAGTAGAGCGCGTCAAAACACTCAAAACCGCGACGCAGAATCTGCTCGTCGGGCAGTCCCTCTTTTGCCCAACCCTTGAGCACGCGATCTATGCCAACACATTCGACGCGCTGAAATCTGGCGTCGTCCAAATCGGCGTCATGAATCATTTCGCCAATTTTCGCGACGGCTTTATCTGAGATGGCAAAACGCTTGGTGAGTGTCTCAAACGTGCAGCAGTTGCCATGGTGGGAGAACTCCGCGTCCAACATGTCGAAAGGAATCGCTTCCGGAATGGCCTGAGCAGTGGGCGCGAACACGAATGTTGCTTTGGGATCGATGAGCTTGGAAATCAACCACGCTGATCCCACCCGATCGATTTCCGGCCGAGGACGGGTCAGCCAGGTTTTCCCGCGATACTGCTTCACATCGAGCGTTTGAAGTTTTGCCGAATGCTTCGGTCCCTCGGCGCGACGAAGCAGCATGGCCACTTCGTGTCCGCGCGCACTATCAAAGAAATCGATCTCACGAAGCTCGCGGAACTGCCGGGTGAATCGCTCCAGTTGGGCCGCCGCAAATTCCGCGTCCGATTTTCTCGGGCGCGCAATGAAGCTCTGCAGTCCTTTTCTTAAAGCGGCGTACTCCCGGTCACGCGCGGCATTAAAAAGAGAAACGACTTTCTCTTTTGTCAGGCCTTCAATTTCCTGCGCCCGAACCAGTGTCGAATCGCCGCCGTAATCACGAATCTGCTTCGCCAGCCATTGAAATTGCTCGTACTGGGCCGGGTCATCTGGCAGCAAGTACGTGGACGTCTTGATCTGCACCGCGCCCATTTTCTTCAATCGGCGCCACACAGCCACGCGCTCGGTGTTGCGGTTGGTCGGCAGACTGTAGAGAAGCAGGAGCCACGAGGTCGCCTTCATCACATCTGACGCTGTGTAATGAAATACGTATTGCAAATAGTATTTGCGCTTACATCCACCCCGTGTTTCGTACGCGAAAGAATCATAACGCAACAATCAACCAACGAAGTTAAAGAGGAAAACCAATGAAAAAAACAATTGCAACAATATCAATCGCCGTAATTGGCACTCTGGCCTGTCCGATTTTTCTGACGGCCGCAGAAGAGCAGGAGGAAACCGTTCAGATGTCCAGCCTGCCGGAGGCCGCGCAGAAGACAATCAAGGATAAGGCTGGCAGTAACGAGATCGTGAAGATCGAGAAGAAGACAGAAGAGGGTAAGACCGTTTATGAAGCCGTCGTAAACAAGAAGGGTACGGAATGGAGCATCGAAGTTGATGCGAATGGCAAGTTCCTGAAGCAGTCCAAGGAGAGCGAGGAAAAGGGAGAGAAGGGCGAGAAGTACTAGTCGAAAGAAGGTGGATCGAGCAGTCCCTTGCTCGATGCTGAAATTGGCGGCGAAGCCGCATTTCCTTAACATCGCCGGACGGAGCCGCCGATCCACCTTCGCATTCCAGAATGAAAAAATTCTTTATATTCTTTATTCTAGTTGCGATTTCACTCGCGCTGGTCGCAAGCGGATCGGCAGCGCTCGATACCGCAAAGATCGACGAGTTAACCGGGCTCAAAGGAAAGCTCAACGAGAAGGAAGCTGTTTATAAGGTCACCTTCCCGCGCAGTGACATAAAAGTCGTTGTGGACGGGTGGAGGATGCCGCCCTTCATGGGACTCGGCACCTGGGCGGCATTCACACGAGGTTCGAACACGGAAGCAATGGTGATGGGCGACACCGTTCTTTTTGAAGACGAAGCAAATGCCGCGATGTCCGTCGCGCTCGAGAATGGTCTGAGCGTAACCGCGCTGCACAATCATTTTTTCTTCGATCATCCGAAGGTTTATTTCATGCATATCGAAGGCGAGGGAACGGTCGAACAACTCGCGGGCGGCGTGCGTAAAGTTTACGACAAGATCAAGGAAATCCGGGCGGCCAATCCGCAACCGAAAGACTCTTTCGGCGCCACTTCGTTGCCGGGGAAAAGCTCAATCTCGGCCGAACCGCTGAACAAAATTTTCGGAATGAGCGGTGAAACCAATAACGGAATGGTGAAGTTCTCCATCGGCCATCCGGCGACAATGCATGGCGTTAAAATCGACAACGCGATGGGCGTGAACACGTGGATGGCCTTTGCCGGCAGCGATGACAACGCGGTGGTCGACGGAGATTTCGCGATAACCGAAGACGAATTGCAATCCGCGCTCAAAGCGATCCGCGTCGGCGGGATTAACATCGTGGCGATTCACTCGCACATGACGTACGAGCAACCGCGCATCTTGTTTTTCCATTACTGGGGAAGAGGCCCGGCCAAAGAACTGGCCGAAGCGATCCAAGGTGCGCTCCTGGTCACTGGATTGTCGGGCGTAACTACGCCGGCGGGAAACTGAAGCGGCAGCGAGCTGTTCGAATGAATTGGATATAGAACGCTGCAAGAGCAATGTTCGTCTGATGGAGTTGCTGAGGCTGCGTTCTCGCTTAGCACGGCCGCCAGATTGGGCTGCCATGAGGCAATGGTTCGCTTACAACAAGACCACCTCATCGATTGTCGCGACGGTTTTCGTCGTCGTCATTGGAACCTGGTGGGTGCACGCACGAAACGACCCGAAGTTCGCCTTTCGCGTTGCGGCGGTGAAACGCGGCGACCTCGTGGCAACGATCAGCGCGACGGGGACGATTGAGCCCGTCGAGGTCGTGGACGTTGGCGCACAAGTAGCCGGTCAAATCATTTCGTTTGGCAAAGATAAAGAGGCAAAGACAATTGATTACGGCTCGACGGTTGAAGAAGGCACCATTCTCGCGCAGATTGATGATTCCGTTTACGCGGCGGATGTTGCGCTGGCCAAGGCGCAACTGGAGCAAGACAAGGCCGGCGAAGTGAGTGCCGCCGCCAATCTCGAGCAAACGAAGGCCAAGTCGGTGCAAGCGGATGCTGATTGGCAGAGAGCGCAGAAGCTTGGTCCCCAGGGAGCGATTGCGCCGCAGGCGTCCGATTCCTTTAAAGCTGCCTACGACATCGCCAAAGCGAACGTCAACGTCGCAGAAGCGGCGCTCACACAATCCAAAGCGACTACCGTGAAATCCGAAGCGACGCTGAACAAAGCGCAACGCAATCTCGATTTTTGCACGATCAAATCGCCGGTTAAAGGCGTCATCATCGATCGCCGCGTAAATATCGGGCAAACCGTGGTCTCAAGCCTGAATGCGCCGAGCCTGTTCCTCATCGCCAAAGATCTAACCAGAATGCAAATCTGGGTCGCCGTGAACGAAGCCGATGTCGGGCGCATTGTTCCGGGCGCACCGGTCACGTTCACTTGCGATACCTTTCCCGGTCGAGAATTTAAAGGGACGGTCGGCAAGATACGCCTGAATGCGACCATGACTCAAAATGTGGTCATGTACACGGTCGAAGTGAACACGGAGAATCCCGATAAGCTTTTGCTCCCGTACCTTACTGCCAACGTTCGCTTTGTCGCGCGCGAGGAGACTAAGGCGCTTTTGGTTCCGAACGCAGCATTGCGTTGGACTCCATCAGCGCTCACGCAGTTGGCGCCGGAAGCGCGCTCATGGAAGTTCCCGGAGCCCGTGCCAATCAACACCGCCGGCTTTTCGAATCTGCCCAAGCAGGACAAGACTCTCGATAGTCGCGTCGGAGTCCTCTGGTTGAGGGATGGAAAATTCGTTAGGCCGCTGGAAGTGAAAATCGGGGCATCCGACGGCGAAAACACAGCCGTCGCGTCCAACACGTTACGAGAAGGTCAGGAAGTGGTCACAGGCGAGAATGAGACCGCGCAAGCCGGCACGCAAAATCCATTTGTCCCGCAAATTCGGAGGCGTTGACCATGTTGTCGATCTTGACGATCTCATTATGGCCGACTTGGAAGCGATACAATGAGTGAGAAACTGATCGCGCTGGAGAATATCTATAAGAGTTATCGCCGCGGCGAAGTCGACATTCCCGTTCTGCAAGGCGTCTCCGTTGAGGTCGAGCGGGGCGAGTTGGTAGCTTTGGTTGGTGTGAGTGGTTCTGGCAAAAGCACGCTCATGAACATTTTGGGCTGCCTTGACCGGCCAACTTCCGGAAAATATTGGCTCGACGGGGAGGAAGTCTCGGCCTTTTCAGGCGATCAACGGGCGCTCTTGCGAAGCTCAAGAATCGGTTTCGTCTTCCAGAATTTCAACCTCCTACCCCGGACGAGCGCGTTGGAAAACGTGTTGATGCCGCTCAACTACACCGCAAACCAGGTTCCGGAGAATGAACGCCGGCAGCGCGCCGAGGAAATGTTGCGACTTGTGGGCCTCGGCGATCGCATGGACCACGAACCTTCGCAGATGTCGGGCGGCGAACAGCAGCGGGTCGCCATCGCGCGTTCTCTTATAAACCGGCCCTCGGTGCTACTCGCGGACGAACCAACTGGCAATCTTGACTCACGCACGACCGAGGATGTCCTGCACATTCTGCAGAAGCTTAACCAAGAGGAGGGCATCACCATCATCGTCGTTACGCATGACGATAACGTTGCCCGTCATACGAAACGCATCATCCGCATGAGGGACGGAGTGATTGTCGACGAAGGCGCGCAGCAGGCATTGTCTCGCATCGGGCCCGTTGAAATCGAGAGCGACGAGAATCGAAGTAGTGACGCGCCCGACGGCAGTTGGCTGTCTCTTAACACGATTTACAGCGTGCTGCGAATGGCGCTGCACGCGTTGCGCCGCAACGTCATGCGGTCTGCCTTAACCATATTGGGGATCATCATCGGCATCGCCGCGGTTATTGCGATGATGGAAATCGGGCGAGGCTCTTCCCATTCCATCGCGCAAACTATCTCCAGCCTCGGCGCTAATGTTATTCAGATCGATCCGGACGATGTCGTAATCGGTGGCGTCAGCTCGGGCGGTGGCGGGCAAGTGACGCTCACTGCTGCGGACGCCGATGCCATGCGACTGGATTGCCCGGCTGTTCGGGTCGTGGCTCCGAGCGTGGACTGCCGGACACAAATCGTTTATGGCAATCGCAATTGGTTTCCGAACAACGTCCTCGGAACTACGCCCGATTACTTGATTGTTCGCAAATGGGACCTTGCTCAAGGCGAATCTTTCACCGAAAGCGATGTGCGCGGCGCCGCCCCGGTCTGCTTAATCGGTCAGACGATTGTGCGGCAGTTGTTCCCCGATGAGTCGCCGCTCGGGAAAGAGATTCGGGTCAGAAACAATCATTTGAAAATAGTCGGCGTCCTGAACCGGAAAGGCGCAAACATGATGGGTCGAGATCAGGACGATTTCGTCATCGCGCCTTGGACTACGGTGAAATATCGAATCACTGGCGTTAGGCAATCGACGCAGACGGCAGTGGCTTCGGCTTCCACCCAAATCAATTCACTCAACCAGCTTTATCCGAACCAGGAGCCGCAGCTTTATCCGCAGCAATCGGCGATTCAGGCAGCGGACATGCCGCAAATGACGCGATTCGCCGATCTCGATGATGTATGGGTATCGGCCGCTGCTCCGGAAAGTATTCCGGTAGCCATACGCCAGATCACGGCGTTGCTACGCGACCGGCATCGCATCCAGCCCGGGGCGCCGGATGATTTTAGGATTCGTAACTTAACCGAGATCTCGGAAGCGCTCGCCTCTGCCAGCCATGTGATGACCAATTTGCTGCTAGTTGTCGCGCTGATTTCCCTGGTTGTCGGCGGAGTTGGCATCATGAACATCATGCTCGTCTCTGTGACAGAGCGAACACACGAGATCGGCATACGCATGGCGGTGGGCGGTCGCGCGGGCGACATTATGAAACAATTCCTAGTTGAGGCGGTCGTGCTCTGTCTGGCTGGCGGAATCGCCGGAATTCTGGTGGGCCGCGGTGTATCCATCGCTATCACTGCCTTTCTTAACTGGCCGACTTTGCCGTCGCTGCCAGCCATCTTCGCCGCTGTCGCGGTTGCGGCGACGGTGGGCATCATCTTTGGGTACTACCCCGCTTGGAAAGCGTCGCGCCTCAACCCGATTGAGGCGTTGCGATATGAATAATTGAAAGACTTCGATTTTTACCGATTCGCAATGCTTGGAGGATCATCAATTTCCAACGACAACTCAGAGATATCGTCAAAAGAACAAACAACATGAAGACTACCAAGCTGATTACTGCAGCAATCTTCAGTGCCGGTCTGCTCTCGGGAACGGCGCTGGCGGAGACCATTAATTTCGACGAACTCAAAACAGGCTCGCCGCCGTCTGGCTGGACGGCGACGCAAACCGGCGGCGGCTCTGCGAAATGGTCTGTGGAGAAAGACGATTCGGCGCCGAGCAAGCCGAACGTGTTAAAACAATCCGGCCAGGCAACATTTCCTGTCTGCATCAAGAACGATACGAACCTTAAAGACGGTTTCGTTGAAGTGAGTTTCAAGCCGGTTGCAGGAAAGGAAGACCAAGCCGGCGGCGTCATCTGGCGCGTGCAGGACGCAAACAACTACTGCATCGCGCGCGCGAACGCGCTCGAGGATAACGTCACGATTTACCACACGATCAACGGTAAGCGCGTGGCATTCAAGAATGTCAACACGAAGGTAACATCCGGCGTCTGGCACACGCTGCGCGTGGACTTCGAGGGCAACAAGTTCACCGTCACGTTTGACCGCGCCAAAGTAATCGAGGCAGCTGATGAGAGCTTCGCGAATGCGGGAAAAGTGGGCGTGTGGACGAAGGCTGATAGCGTGACGGCGTTCGACAATTTCACTTACGGAGCCAAGTGAAACGTTTCGCCCTTGCCTTCGTCATCGCAGTAATCGGCAATCATCTCGACGCCGCTGGATCCGGTGACGCGCCACTTCAATTGAAACAGACAATTGCGCTGCCCGGGGTGGAAGGACGCATTGACCACTTCGCCCTGGATGCTGCGGGTGACAGATTGTTCGTCTGCGCCTTGGGCAACAATACTGTCGAAGTCCTCGACTTAAGAAAAGGGACGCGAATTCATTCCATCACGGGCCTCGGCGCGCCTCAAGGAATCGCCTACATCCCTGCGCTCGATCGCCTCTTCGTTGCCAATGACAAAGGCGGTATCTGCAAGATCTACGATGCAAAATCATACCAGCCGGTTGGAGAAATTAATTTCAAAGATGACGCCGACAATGTCCGGTACGACGATGAATCGAAGCGAATTTACGTGGGCTTTGGCACTGGAGGAATCGGAATCATCAGCGCGTCAGAAGGCAAAATCATTGGAGCAATAAGACTCTCCGGGCATCCGGAATCGTTCGAGCTGGAAAAACAGGGGCATTGCATTTTCGTGAATGTCCCCAACGCGCGGCAAGTGGCGGTGATTGATCGTGAAAAAAGCGAAGTGATTACAACTTGGAAAACCGACGGTGCGCTTGGAAATTTTCCGATGGCATTCGATGAAGCCAATCACCGATTATTTATCGGATGCCGCACGCCACCAAAGCTCGTCGTGCTTAACACGGAATCAGGCAACGTGGTCGCGAACATCGACATCTCCGGCGATCCCGATGATCTCTTTTACGACAGCAAGCGCCGTCGTATCTACGCGATATGCGGCGCGGGCAAGATCGACATCATCGAACAAACTGACGCAAACACCTATAAGGCCTTCGCTAAGGTTGGCACGGCGAATGGCGCTCGCACTGGACTTTTTGTGCCGGAGCGAGACAGCTTGTTTGTCGCTGTTCCCCGTCATGGGAACCAGGCAGCGGAGATTCGCTGTTACCAGATCGAATAATCTGTCGGACTTTCCGGTCACTCCTCAGTGTCTGCGGCTCGCAGTGAGGGGAGTGGGATTTACCTGGAACATTGCTAGTAATGCCGGCAATACGATGAGCACAAGTGGCAGCGAAAAAATCAGCCCAGCAATAATGGCAATAGCCAGCGGCTGTTGCATTGCCGAACCCTGACCGATCCCCAGCGCGAGCGGCAATAAAGCCAAAATGGCCGCGAACGTTGTCATTGAGATCGGGCGCATGCGGTTGATTCCGGCGAGGATGAAACGGTCGTCGCTCGCAGGCAGATCGCGGAACTCCGAGTAATAGAAAATCGCGATCTCGGTGACGATGCCAATGATCATGGTCATGCCCATGCGCGAGGTGATGTTGAACTCGGTGCGTGTGACCCAAAGCCCAAGAAAAACTCCGGCCACCGCAAACAACGGAATGAGCAACATGGCAATCGCGACGCGAAAACTTTCGTAGAGAAAGAGCAGGAGCAGAAATACGAGGATGATGGCGGCGAGTAAAATCATCGTGAGGCCCCGAAAGGCGATCTGTTGCTGTTCGTAAAGGCCGCCGAAGGTGTAAAGCACGTTACTTGGAATCACTCTGGAACTGGCGAGCTTCCTCTTGACTTCGTTCGCGGTCGAGCCGAGATCGCGCCCGCTGATGCGAGCGGTCACCGCGACCATGCGTTTGAGATCGTCTCGCATGATCTCGGGTTGGCCGCTCAGCGGAGTGAGTGTAGCCACGCGCTTGAGTGGAAACAAATGGCCATCGGGTGCGCGCAAAAGGAGATTGTCGAGGTTGCGGATAGTTTCCCGCACGTCGCGCGGGATCCACACGCGCACGCCGATCAACTTCGGGCCCTGTTGAATGTGGGTGGTGACGTTGCCCGTCAAAAAATCATTGAGCGCTTTGGTCACCACCTCTGGGTCCATGCCTTCGAGCGCAACCTTTACCCGATCGACTTGGATGTTGAGCGCGTCGCCTGCCGGCACGATGCCGTTTTTCACCTCGACGACACCGTCAACTTTCGAAATTGTATTAGCCACTCGCGGAGCGAGCGTACGCAAGAGTTGGTCGTCGTCAGAGTAAAGTTTGATTTCAATTGGCTGCGGCACACTCGTGAGATCGCCGATCAAATCTTCCATCAATTGCAAAGTCTCGATCTGAAGGCCGGGGATGTGTTTTTCGATCTCGGTGCGGACATCGTCCATAACTTCTTCGATTCCGCGGCGCGGGAATGGTTTTAAACGAATGAAAAAATCACCGGTGTTCGCTTCAGTGATGCCGCCACCGAGCTGCAATCCAGTCCGGCGCGAATAGGTCTGCACTTCCGGAGTTTCTTGCAGAACCGATTCCACCTGGCGAAGAAGGCGATCGGTCTCCGCCAGCGACGTGCCGGGCGGCGAAATGTAGTCGAGAATGAATCCGCCTTCGTCCATCACGGGCATGAATCCGGAACCCACATTTTTAAATGCGACAAAGCCGAGCAAGAGAAGCGGAATCAAAAACACAATTACGAACCGCGGTTGACGGAGAAGGCGCTGCATCTTCTCTCGATAAACTTCGTGCACACGGCGCGTGAAACTCCCGTGTTCTTCGATCTCGGCGTCTCTTCTTTTCAACAACGTCGCGCACAGGATTGGCACGGCTAGCCACGCCACAACGAATGAAATGATGAGACTCGATGCCATCGTTAGGGAAAGCGCCTTGAAAAATGCCCCGGTCACGCCGGTGAGAAACGCCAGTGGCGTGAAAATGATGATCGTGGCCGCGGAAGAACCGGCCAATGGGCTCGTGAACTCGCTCGCTGCGCCCAGCACGCGCGAATGCGGATCGGTTTCACGCGTACCTCGGACGCGCCGGACGATATGTTCCACCATCACAATAGCATCATCAATGATGAGTCCGACGGCAGCCGCCATGCCGCCGAGTGTCATGATGTTGAAACTCATTTTCAGCGCGTAAAGGAGGAGGATTGTGGCAGCGAGCACGACAGGTACCGTCAAGGTCGCGATCAAGGTGACTTTCCAGTCGCGCAGAAAAACGAGCAGTACGAATGCAGCGAGAATGATGCCGATGAGCACCGCATCGCGGGTGCTGTGTTCTGACGCGGTGATGAGATCGCCTTGATCGTACCAGCTTGCGATTTTCACCCCGTCTGGAATTTGTTTCTTCATCTGGTCGAGCTTCGCCTTGATCCCACCTGCAATCTCCACTGTGTTTCCGCTCGGTTGTTGATAAACTTGGAAGAGCACGGCGTCGTGACCATCAGCGGTCACCCGAATCCATTGCGGCTCGGACGAATGTTCGACCTTGGCCACATCATCGAGCAAGACCACACCATCCGGCGTTGAGCGTAAGACTGTGTGCTCGATCTGCTCGAACTTTTGAAAACGCGTGTCCGAAACGACCAAGTAAAGTTTGTCGTATTGCTCGAGATGTCCGACCGCGACAAGAACGTTCGAGGCGGAGAGGGCGCTCGCCACTTCGGCCAATGTCATCTTAAACGATTGCAACTTGTCTGGATCGACCGTGACCCGATATTCTTCGACCCGCCCGCCTTGGACGCCGACGCGCGCGACTCCCTGAACCGTGGAAAGCGCCGGGCGCAAAGTGTAAAGCGCGAGATCGCGTAGCTCGACCAAAGAGTGCGAATTCGAGGTGAGGCTATAAGCGATCACCGGGAACACGGTCGGATCCATACGTTCGACTTCGAACGAAGTGCCAGGCGGCAGGCTCGGCAGAATCTTGTTCACCTGCGATTGGGACTGGAGCATGGCCGAAACCATTTCTTCGCCCCAATCGAAGTTGACGGAAATTTCCGCCGTCCCGCGGCTGGTTGTCGATCTTACGTTGCGCACACCCGGAATCGCGCGCACGGCTTCTTCGACCGGCGTGGTTACTTCAACCGCCATCTGCTCGGCTGGCCGATCACCCGCATCGAGTGTAATGCGAACCCGCGGGAAACTGACTTGCGGAAAAAGCGCGACCGGCAGGGAAAAGCTTGCAAACGCGCCAGCCAGTGCGAACGCGCCGAGCAAGAACAAAATGGAACGCGCATGGCTGTGCGCCCACGCGGTAAAGTTCATTTTTGAATTTCCACCGCCATGCCGTCTTCCAATTCGTAATTGCCGACGATCACGACCGGATCACCTTCGTGCAGATCTTCCGCGATCAGCTGTACTTCTTTTGGAGTTTCCGTGCCGATTTTGACCGCGTGCTCAACCGCCCGGTTGTTTGCCACCGTGAACACTTTGTATTCACGGGACTCGTTAGGCAAAACCGCTGATCGCGGCGCGACCAGCGCGTCTTTTTCCGTGCGCTGAATCTCGCCCCGAACGTAGCTATCGAGTAAGAGCTTCGTTTCTTCGGGCAACGCTACGTAAACATCGACAAGGCGCGTCGCCGGATCGACGCGCCGCGTCACCAGGCGGATGGAACCTTCGACTTTGGCAGCGGTCGGATCATTGACCGGAAAGATGATGATCGGTGCGCCGTCTTGGGCGGCCGAAAGATCTTCTGGTTCCAAGCCGAGTTTCACTTCAATCTCGCTTTCAGCAACGATCTCAATCAGCGGACTGCCCGCGGCGACAATCTGACCGTCTTGCACATTCACTTTGGCAATCACGCCGGCCATGTCGGAGTGAATGCGGTTATCGCCTCCAGCGCCAGCGCGTTGTAAGGTGGCAAGCTGCACTTCGGCGTCACGCGCTGTTTTTTCGGCCGCGCTCAAATCCTGATTTGTGGCAAGCTTCAGATTGAAACGTTCTTGCGTTTGCTTGAGTTCTTTCCGGGCGGCTTCCTCGGCGTTTTTAGCTTGTTGAAATTGCACTTGTGCCCCGGGACTGAGCTCAATCTCAATCAATGGATCGTTCTCTTGCACGAATTGGCCGGGCGCGACCAGGATGTGTCGCACGCGCGTCTCAAACGCGACCGAAACGGAATGCGTTTTGCCCGGCTGCGCAACAACGCTTCCGTAAACGATTACTTTTTCGGTGATTGTTTTTCGTTCCACTTTTGCAATCTGCACTTTCGCGACCGGACCAGCGGCCTTCTCCTCGTTCCCGACGCCGAATCGCTGCGCGATCCAGACGAGCGCAGCGACGACGATAAGCACAATCGCTACGATGATAATTCGTTTCTTATTCATCTGGCGTTTAATGCCGCATTCGATGGCAGATAACGGCCGGAGGCGATCTCTAGGGCGGTATTCGCCTCGAGCAATTGCTCCTGCAACTTGATCAGTTGAATTCTTTTTTGCAGCAAATTGTTACGCGCAGTGTAATAACTCAGCACATCGGCGTTACCCTGTTCGCGCGCTTTCTGCGCGGAATCGACCAGTCGCTCGAGCACGGGCAACGCTTCCTGGCCAGCGGCTACTTGTCGATCCAACGCGCGAATGTCGGCGATCGCCACGGCAATGTCGGAACGCGCTTCGAACACGCGCTGGTTGTATTCGTCCAGTAATCTTTGCCGCGTGGCGCGCTCAGTCGCGATAACACCCTGGTTGCGATCAAAGATTGGAACGTCAACCGCGACATTGAAGCCGCTACTCTGCACATTCGTATTGTCCTTGGCGCGCACAAACGCCAGCGACATCTTCGGGAATTGCGCGAGGATGGCCGCGCGCACGATGGCATCCTGGCTCTCATAACCTTGCTGCAACCCAAGAAGATCGAGCCGACGCGACTCAATGTTGTAAAGTAAATCGTGCTCGTCCGGAAGATCGAGATGGGTGGGAAGTGTGAGCCCGTCACGCAAGTGCACCTTCATTTGCGATTCCACTCCTAGTATCTTGTTTAAACCAAGTCGCTGTCGCTCGAAATCTTGCTCAAGCGCGAGCATGGTCGCCCGTGAATCCTGGCTGGCCGATTCGACCGCCGCGAGATCAAGCACCGTTTTTTCATGTGCGTCCACCGCCTGCCGCACGGCATCAGTGCTTTCCTGCAATCCTCGGTTTCCTTCACGGGCCCGTGCAACCTGAGCGTCCAAGGCAATGACCCGGTAAACGGCTGTTCGCGCATTTTCCGCCATCTGCCACTCCTGCCATGCAATATCCAGATCCACCGAGCCGAGATTCTTCCGCGCAGCCGTCTGTTTCGGCGAAAAGGGAACGACCGCGCTGACTTCCCAGCCTGCGCTGAAATTGTAGGCAGTGACTGCGCCGGCGGTGTTCCCTCCGGTGACGTAGTCGCGCGCGTAGGAAACGACGACATTCGGCAAAATCCGAGCTTGGATCAATTGCGCCACAGCGAGTCCGCGTCGATCGCGAATGGCGCGCAAAGCAGGATTTGAATAAAGGGCGATCGTCGCCGCTTCATCCGGGCCGATTCCAGTGCGAGGGTCCAAGGACAGTGGGCTGTGCGGAAGATGTTCGAAGCGGGCTGCGGGGATCCTCACCGGTGCCTCAAGGGCAGCACCTAGTCGCCTTTCCGACTGCGCCCGCAGGACCGCGATCGCCACTGCGAAATTAAGGAAACAACCTAGAAAGATTTGGAATCTAATCGGAAGGAATCGCATCGCCGAGAACGAGTATCGTTAAAAAAACCTTACATGCGACCGAAGTACAACTAAGCTTCTCAATGTTGTCAAAGCGGCGTTCGCGCCGACTGCTACGAAATTAACGACGCAGTAACAATAAACCAACGATCGCGAGAACAATTCCGGTAAGCCGCGGCCATGAAGCGGGCTCACGAAAGAAAACTATCCCCGCGATTGCCATCATGGCAGCGCCGGCTGCGAGAATGATCGGCACGGCCGAGAGTGGTCCACCCTTTTGGAAAAGAAGGAAAAACGCAATCGTGCCGGCGCCGACGCAGATCCCGGTGAGAACTGAATAATTGAAACCTGGCATGCCAAATTTCTGGTTCCACCGCCCGCTTACCCAAAGGAATGCGAGATAAAGCAAAATCGACAATGCAGCCGTTGCTTCGACGACGAACCCGCCAAGTCCATCGCCGATGCGTTCGGAGGCAAGACGTGTAAAGATTTGATGTGCACCGTAAAGAGCGGCCGCGACGACCGCATACCAAAACCACGCTGTCACAAAAGCGGACCTTAAATCATGAGATGGATCACTCGCGAGAAAATTAAAGTCGATCGCGTTGCCTGTCCGTGGTTGATTCGAAACTTTGTCGATTCGGAGGCCGAGTTTGTCTTTCTGCCGCGCGAAACCGATTGGGCCAAGATCGATAATGGAACGGTGTTCGACTTGCCGAATTGCGAGCTTGGCCATCACGGCGAAGACGTTTCGTTCAATTCGATCCTGAAAAAATACAAACTCACCGATCCCGCGCTCGTTCTCCTGGGCGAAATTGTGCGCGCGGCCGATTCGCATCCGAGCAATCCACATGCAGCCGGTGAAGGGCTGCGCTGGATTGCCGGGGGCTTCGGCAAGCTCGGGCTGAACGATCACGAAATTCTCGAGCGCGAATTCGTCGTTTACGACGCGCTTTACGCCGAATGCAAACGCCAGGTCAATCCGCGCGAGTAGGTGGATCGGCCCCGTACGCTTTCGGGGGCGATGTTAATTAATTTCCGGCTGCGCCGCCTGAATTTAGCATCGAGCTCGCCACGGGACGAGTCTGTCTGAAGGCGGGCAAGGGACTGCTCGATCCACCTTTTCTTGAATAAGCCCCGCGCTTCCGGCAAGACTAGCGCGTGAATCGCGCGCGCAGGCTCGCCGATTTTTTCGGCCTGAGACGCAATCTCGTCGTTTTGCTCATCGCCATTTTCGTGATCGGCGCGGGCGAGGAACTGTGGATGCGTTTTGTACCGAAGTATCTGCAGGCGCTCGGCGCGGGGGTTTTTTTCATCGGTCTCTACGACGCGCTCAGGACGTTGCTCGGCGCGATTTACGCGTATCCCGGCGGAGTACTTGTCGATCTTTGGGGACATCGGCGCGTGTTCATTATTTTCAATTTGGTTTCAATCGCTGGTTACGCACTCGTTCTGCTCGTTCCGCATTGGGGCGCCGTCATCGCCGGAATGTTTCTGTTTCTTTCATGGACTTGCTTTTCGTTGCCCGCGACGTTTTCACTGGTCGGCGCGACGCTGGCCCCAAACCGCTACTCGATGGGCATTGGCGTCCAGTCGGTGATTAAACGCTTGCCGATCATGATTGCACC
>DATMPQ010000163.1:0-28249 GCA_035567015.1 Chthoniobacterales bacterium
AAGAAAAATCGCGACCCCGGCGATGACGAGCGCTGCGATGCCGACATAGAGCCACATGAGCGTGCCACGCTCCGCCGCTTCGCCGCGGCTGTAGGAAGCGCGATCAAATGCTCGCCCGCGAATGCGGCCTTTGCGCAAAAAACCGTCGTAATGGCGCTGGATCAAATGTGTTTCGACTTGGCGCATGGTATCGAGCATTACGCCTACGATGATCAACAAGCTTGTGCCGCCGAAGAATTGCGCCGTGATAGTCGGCACATGCAATCCTTGACTCAGCAAACTCGGCAATACTGCAATCAACGTGAGAAAAATCGCGCCCGCGAAGGTGAGCCGCGTCATTGTAAAATCAAGAAAATCGGACGTCGGCTTTCCCGGTCGGACTCCAGGAATGTAACCGCCATATTTTTTCAAGTCGTCCGCGATTTGCGCTGGTTGAAACTGTGTCGCGACCCAAAAATAACTAAAAAAGAAAATCATTGCCGCCAAAACGACGTAATGCAGCCAGCCGGTAGAGAGCATCTCCACAATCTGCCGCGCGGTCGGACTGTTTTTGAAAGCCGGCGCGAAGCCCACGATGGTTGTGGGAAAGAGCAGTAGCGCCCAGGCGAAAATGATCGGCATCACGCCCGCATAGTTCACTTTCAATGGCATGTACTGCGTCTGGCCGCCGTACATTTTTCGGCCGACTACGCGCTTCGCGTACTGCACAGTGACCTTGCGCACACCCTGGGTGATCGCAATCACCGCCGCAATGACAATAAACAAAAACGCTACCATGAGCACAAGAATGGCCGGATTGACTTGGCTGGTGCCGGTTTGCGCTGATGGCACAAAGGTCTTCCACGCTTGTGCAAGCGCAGCAGGCAACCGCGCGACAATGCCAATCGTTATGATCAGCGAAATGCCGTTGCCGATCCCGCGCTCGGTAATTTGATCGCCCAGCCACATCAAAAACAGTGTCCCGGTCGTCAACGAAATCACCGTTACGATTCGAAAGGTCCAGCCGGGGTCTTCTACCAGCGGGACGCCGAGATTTCTGATCGTGTCCGTGATTCCGGGCAACATCGTGTGATACGATTCGGGGTGCTGAAATGAAACGGCCAGCAGATAGCCTTGAAAAATGCAAAGACCAACCGTTGCGTAACGCGTTAACTGCATGATTTTTTGCCGGCCGCCATCTTCCCGCGCCAGCCGGCTAAGTTGCGGAATGACTGCGGTCAGCAACTGCATCATGATCGACGCGCTGATGTAAGGCATGATACCGAGTGAAAAGATCGCGCAATTTTCCAACGCCCCTCCGCTGAACAAATTGAAAAGCGCCGCCACGCCGCCTCCAGATTTTTCCGTGAGCGCACTGCGAAACCATTCTTGCAGCACAGCCTGATTGACTCCAGGCGTCGTAATCGCAGCGCCTAACCGGACGATCACAATCACCGCGAGCGTGAACAGAATGCGCCGCCGCAACTCCGGTATCTTGACCGAGTTTAAGAACGCCGAGACCATCCGCTAAATGTGAAGCATCACGCGCCGAGCGCTAGCTCTTCCGCGGGGTTTTCTTCTTCGTCTGCGATTTCGCCTTTGCCGCAGCTTTATTTGCCGATCTTTTCCTCGGTGTCGCTTCCACCGCTAGATCGACATTTTTAGGCGTTTCCGACCGAGTTCGACCGTCCCGCAGGATAATTGTCCCACCGGCCTCCTCGATCTTTTCCCGGGCTGCCGCGCTGACTTTATCGGCTTCGACCTTCAGGTCATGCTTCAACTCGCCGTCGCCAAGGATTTTGATTCCCGCAAAATGGCCGCGCACGAGCTTCGACTCGCGCAGCAACTGCTCGTTTACAATTGTGCCGGCCTTAAAATCACCGAGATCATCAAGATTCACGATCGCGTACCGCTTGTGAAATGCCGCGTTGTTAAATCCACGCTTCGGTAATCGCCTAATCAGCGGCATCTGCCCACCTTCGAATCCGAGTCGAATGCTGCCGCCGGAGCGCGCTTTTTGTCCTTTATGACCTTTGCCGCTTGTCTTTCCGTGTCCGGAACTTTCGCCGCAGCCGAGGCGCTTGACGCGATGACGCGAACCTGGACGCGCCTGCAAATTATGAAGACGCATCATGTTGGCTCAGCCTTTCCGTCGTTGGATCGAATCCCGCGCACTTTCAGAATTTCGTCGCGGCGACGCAGCGAGCGCAGTGCTTCAATTGTCGCTTTCACGACATTGGCATGATTGCTTGAGCCGAGTGACTTTGCGAGTACATCGCGGATGCCGGCCGCTTCCACAACCGCGCGCACCCCGCCACCGGCGATGACGCCGGTGCCTGGCGAAGCGGGCCGCAACAGGACGCGCCCACCGCCGTACTGACCGATCGTCTCGTGCGGAATGGTGTTTTCGTGCAATGAAACTTTTTCCATCGACTTGCGCGCCGCCTCGGACGCCTTCCGAATGGCTTCCGAGACTTCGTTCGCCTTGCCAAATCCGCACCCGACCATTCCATCGTGGTCCCCGGCCACGATCAGCGCGCTAAAACTAAAACGCCGCCCGCCTTTCACCACTTTCGCGCAGCGATTGATGAAAACGACTTTCTCAGTCGTATCGCCTTTCGCCGCCGGAGTTCTATCCGCGTTGCGCGAATCGGATCGTCTGCCTGTGCCTGATTGCGCCATGAATTAAAATTTCAAACCGCCTTCGCGGGCCGCGTCCGCCAGAACTTTGACTTTTCCGTGATAAAGAAATCCGCCGCGGTCGAAAACGATATTGTCGATCTTTTTCGCGAGGGAGCGTTCCGCAATGGCTTTGCCGATCGTCGCCGCCGTCACGCGGTTGGCCGCGGCTTTATTTTTACCGAGCAAGGAACTTTCCGTTGTCGATGCCGCCGCCAGTGTCCGGCCAGCATCATCATCGACAACTTGCGCGTAGACATGTTTGCCGGAGAAATAAATGGCCAGCCGAGGGCGTTCTGCTGTGCCCGCAACTTTTTTTCTTATCCGCTGATGAACACGCTGACGCGCAGCTTTACGGGTCGTCGTCATATCTATTGGACCGTCTTGCCCTCCTTGCGACGAATCTGTTCGCCTGCGTAGCGTACGCCTTTACCTTTATACGGTTCCGGTGGATAGAAACGCCGAATATCCGCTGTCACTTGGCCAACCAACTTCTTGTCGATCCCCTGGATCGTAAGCTTTGTACCTTCGGCAATCGTGATTTTGATTTCCTTGGGAATGGGAAACAAAACCGGGTGAGAAAAACCCAAGCTTAGATTGAGCGCCGAGCCCTGCACGGCGGCCTTGAAACCAACTCCCTCGATTTCGAGTTGCTTACTGAAACCTTCACTGACGCCTTGCACCATATTGTGCACGAGACTGCGAGAAAGCCCATGCAACGCTTTCACACCGCGCGTCTCCGCTTCGCGCATCAGCGAAATGCGATTGTCCTTCACGCTTCCCTTGATGTCGCGCGGCAACCGCCAGCTTAGCTTCCCTTTCGGTCCTTCCACGAAAACGGCGCCCTCATTGTCGATGTTGACTTTGACCTTGTCGGGGATCTCGACTGCTTTGTTTCCGATTCGTGACATAAAATTCTTACCAAATATAGGCCAGCAGCTCGCCACCGACTTTTTGCTTCTTGGCTTCGCGCCCTGACAGCACCCCGCGCGGGGTGGAAAGAATCGCTACGCCCATTCCGCCGAGAACGCGCGGGATTTCATCCGCGCCGACGTAACGGCGCAACCCCGGGCGACTCACGCGTCTCAGGCCGATGATGGCGCTCGAGCGGTTCACCATTTTGTTCGTAATCTTAATGCGCGGATGCGCCGCGCTCGTGTCGATCGAGTATTCGGAAATGTAACCTTCATCCTTCAAAATGCGGACGACCTCTGTCTTGATCTTCGAGTACGGAACGAACATATCGACCTTTTGCGCGTGCGCAGCGTTGCGGATGCGCGCGAGAAGATCAGCGATGGGATCAGTAACAGTGCTCATGAAAATCAGGCGGTCGGCCCCGCGGCAGGTTTCCTGGCCCGGTCGCTGAACGGCATTCCCATTTCGCTCAGGAGCGATTTGGCTTCCTCGTTCGTCCGCGCGGTCGTGACGATAGTAACATCAAATCCGATGTTGCGCTTGATTTTATCAAGCTCCACCTCAGGAAAAATCGACTGATCAGAAACTCCCAGTGTGTAGTTGCCATGGCTGTCAAAACAGCGCGGCGAAACTCCGCGAAAATCCCGAATGCGAGGTAGCGCCGCTTTAATAAAGCGTTCAAGAAATTCGTACATGCGCTCGCCGCGCAACGTCACCTTCGCGCCAATCGCCTGATCTTTGCGCAACTTAAAATTCGAAATGCTTTTTTTGGCGCGTGTTTCGATCGCCCGTTGTCCGGTGATCAAAGCGAGCTCCATCTTCGCCTCCTCCAGCGCCTGCTTCACATCCGATTGGGAACCGACCGAAGTGTTGATCACCACCTTCTCGACCTTCGGAACCTGGTGCACGTTTTTGTAGCCGTGCTGCTTTTGCAGCGCCGGCATCACCCGCTCTTTGTAATCGCGATAAAATTCATTTTCCATTTACGGTTTCGCTTTCGCCGCTTCCTTCTTCTTCTTCTTTTCTTTTACCGGTTTTTCGTTTCGCTCGATCAATTTCACGTTCGAAATGTGGATCGGACCTTCGCGCTCGGCGATCTTGCCGCTCGGATTGTCCTGCGACTTGCGCAAGTGCTTTTTGATTATCCGCACGCCTTCGATCAGCACACGTTGTTTGCGCGGCAACACTTCAAGAATCTTTCCTGAGGAACCTCTGAAGTTTCCCGAAATGACCTCGACTTGATCGCCTTTTTTAACGTGGAACTTGATGCGATTCATAAAACTTCCGGGGCGAGCGAGACAATTTTCATAAAATTTCTCTCGCGCAACTCGCGCGCGACCGGTCCGAAAATGCGGGTGCCGCGCGGGTTCAAATCTTTGTCGATGATGACAATGGCGTTATTGTCGAAGCGCAGGAGCGAGCCATCTTCGCGCCGGATTGGCTGCTTCGTCCGAACCAGGACCGCGCGCACGACTTCGCCTTTCTTTACCGTTCCGGTCGCGCTCGCTTCTTTCACGTTCGCTGTAATCACATCGCCGATTCCCGCATAAAGCGTCGATTTCCCGATGACGCCGATCATCGTCGCCATGCGCGCGCCCGTGTTGTCCGCCACATCCAGTCTGGATCGAAGTTGCACCATAGGACCAACGATTTACTCGCGAATCATTTCGGAGTTACTTTTGAAGCACTTGCAGCAAGCGCCAGCGCTTGAGCTTACTCAGCGGACGCGTTTCCATGATGCGCACCATGTCGCCAGGTTTTGCCTTGTTCTCCTCATCGTGCGCGTAAAACTTTTTCATCTGCTTGACGATCTTGCCGAACTTCGGATGCGGCACGCGCGTGACCGTCCTCACCACGATCGTCTTGTTCATGCCAGTCGAAATCACTTCGCCGGTGCGCGTCTTGCGCGAAGCGCGGGTCAGCGACGCTGGCAGTGGCGGCGGTTGGGAAATTACTGGTTGGTCTTGCTCGGCCATAGATAATTATTTCTGCGTTGCCGCTTTAGCTCGTTTCGAAAGCACCGTCTCAATGCGCGCGACGTCGCGCCGCACCAACCGCAATCGGCTCGGTTGTTCGAGCTGGCCGCTTTGTTGTTGCAAACGCAAGTGCAAGCTTTCCTGACGCAAGTCGCGTTTCTTGGTCAGCAACTCATCCATGCTCATCTCGACAATTTCCTTGATTTTCATGATTCGTTAGGCCGCAGCCACGTGATGCCGGCTGAGAAACTTGGTCCGCACCGGCAATTTGTCCGCCGCCAGCCGCAGCGATTCGCGCGCAATCGACTCGGTCACGCCATCCAGTTCGAATAAAATATTTCCCGGCCGAACCGTCGCCACCCAATATTCCGGCTGGCCTTTGCCTTTACCCATGCGTGTTTCCGGCGGGCGCGAGGTCACCGATTTGTCAGGGAAAATCCGGATCCACAATTTGCCTTTGCGCTTCATGTTGCGGGTCAGCGCGACTCGCGCGGCCTCCAGCTGCGTATTTGTGATCCAGGCGCGCTCGAGCGTTTGCAGTCCGAACTCGCCAAAGTCGATCCTGAGATTGCGGGAAGCTGTCCCTTTGCGGCTTCCCCGCTGAGACTTGCGATACTTCACGCGTTTGGGCATCAACGGCATGGTGCTTCCTCCTAAACTTCCTCCGGTACCAGCGGCGGTGGTGGCGGTAGAGCTGGCCCGGCCGGCTCGGTGGCCGCTTCTTCTTTCTTACACATCCAGCATTTCACGCCGATCTTGCCGTAAACCGTGTTGGCTTCGGCGAATCCGTAATCGATTCCGGTTCGCAAAGTGTGCAGCGGCACCTTGCCCTCGCGATACCATTCCGAGCGGGAGATTTCCGCACCGTTCAATCGGCCCGAACAACGCAGCCGAATTCCTTGCGCGCCGAAATCCATCGCCGTCTGCACCGCTTTTTTCATCGCCCGGCGATAAGCGATGCGCCGCTCAATTTGCAGCGCGACATTTTCGGCGACCAACTGCGCGTCGAGCTCTGGCGCTTTAATTTCCTGGATGTCAATCTTGATTTGCTTGCCGTGCGCCATTTTCGAAATCTCTTCGGTCATCTTTTCGATCTCAGCGCCTTTGCGGCCAATCACGATTCCGGGACGCGCGGTGTGGATCGTCACGCGAATCGAGTTCCAGGCCCGCTCGATGACAATTTTTGAGACCGCGGCAAACTGAAGTTTTTTCTTCACGTAATTGCGAATCTCCAGATCGCTGTGCAAAAACGCCGGCAACTCCTGGGGCGACGCGTACCAGCGCGCACGCCAGTCGCGATTCACACCAAGACGAAAACCGATCGGATTAACTTTCTGTCCCATAACTAATTTTTCTGAAGAGTGCGTGTGCCCTCGCGTGCTGTCTCCGGCATCCTCGCCGGAAACGTCTTCGGGCTGGAGAATTTCACGAACGCTCGCTGCGCATTCGGCGGGAGGCCGAATGTTGCATGCGAGTCGCGCGCGCTCCCAAGACTTCCCGTTCCTTGCTCAAAGTAACAATTCATGATCATTTCTTCGTTTTCTTTCCGGCCTTCTTTGCTTTTGGCTTTTTCTCGACCGTGGTTGTCGATCGTTCATTCGCTTCCGCGGTTTTCGCTTCCTTCTTTTCCTGCTCTCGTTTCGCTTTTCTGGTCTCACGCGTTTCAATGGGAATCTCGTCTGAGAGAACGATGCGGATGTGACTGGTGCGCTTCAAAATCCGGCTGCCGCTTCCGCGGGCACGCGCCATCATCCGTTTCATTGTCGGGCCCTCGCCGACAACCGCTTCCTTCACCACCAGGCCGTCGGCTTTCAGGTTTGCGTTGTTCTCCGCGTTCGCGACCGCGCTTTTCAAAGTCTTGCCGATGAGAAATGCGGCTTTCTTCGGCGTGAAAGCGAGCACGTCGAGCGCTGCCGAGACCGGCAGACCCTGGATCTCACGCGTGACTTCGCGCACCTTAAAGGGCGAAATTCGCGCATACTTATATATCGATCTAACTTCCATCTACTTTAAACTCACATTTTGCTGCGCATCCACCTGGAGGCGGTCGCCCACCTCTATTTTCGCTTTTTCAGAGCCCATTTCTTGAATCACCGCGCCGCAAATTTTCTGCCGGACATCGACAACCCGCAGCGTCGCGATCTTCTGGTCGCCGCGCATCACCCGCAGCGGCATCCCAATCTTCACACCCTGCGTTTCACCAAGGTTACCGACCACGAACGACCACTCATCCTTCACGCTGATCACGCTCCCGTCCATCAAACCGAGCGGCGCGGAATTCGGCGACACATTTGTCGATCTTGTCGCGAGGGCATTGGCGCCGCGCAATTGCGCTTCGATGTCCAGGCGCGCCCGCGCATCGCCGCTTTGCGCGGTTTTCAGATAGCGCCACGTGGCTTCGTTCAGCCGCACCATTTGGTCGCGGTACTCCTCACATTCTTTCTGCGCCAGCCGCAAATCGCTCACCGCGGCCAGGAGACGCTGCTCGAGCTTCGCGCGATCTTTATTCGCTGAAGCCAGACCAAGCGCTTCCATGCGCAATTCCAAATCGGAATACTTGCGGCGAAACAATTCCGCCTCGGCATTCGATTCCGCCAGGCTGCTCATCAACGTCTTGAACGATTCCTGTTCGATCGACAATTGCTTTCGCAGCCCTTCGTTCTGCCCGAGCAACGCCGCCGCGTTCACGCTTGGTTCCGCGTTTTCAACCTTGGATTCTGACAAAGAACTATTTCCCTCTGCCGCTAGCCCGCGAGCCAGTGTTACGCAGCCCAAAACTACAAAAATGATCCTCACCTATTTCGCCACCTTCGCCGTGTGCGAACCGTGTTTTTTAAATATGCGCGTCGGTGAAAATTCGCCGAGCTTATGACCAACCATGTTTTCGGTAACAAAAACGGAATTGAAAATCTTTCCGTTATGAACCAAAAACGTGTGGCCGACAAAATCCGGCGTCACCATCGAGCGGCGCGACCAGGTCTTAATCGGTTTTTTCGCGCTCGCGCTGTTCATCTTGTCGATCTTCTCCAGAAGATGCGACTCGACGAAAGGTCCTCTTTTCAACGATCTTGCCATAAATTTCAAGTGATTTGTGATCCGTGAATCGTCAATCGAAACAGCACATGATCCGATCACTAATCATGGATCACGATTCACGTTTTCAAAATATCACGCCCTCTTTTTCGACTTTCTCCTTTCCAAAATAAAACGATCGCTCGGTTTGTGCTTACTGCGCGTCTTGAACCCTTTCGCGAGTTGCCCCCACGGACTTACCGGGTGATGCCGGCCACCGCCGCCTTTCGATTTGCCCTGGCCCCCGCCCATCGGATGATCGATCGGATTCATGGCCATACCGCGCACATGCGGACGTCGCCCACGCCAACGCGTGCGTCCCGCTTTCCCGCTCGACACATTCATATGATCGACATTTCCAACCTGACCGACCGTCGCGTAAGCGTTTTCGTGAATGCGGCGAATTTCGCCTGAAGGCATTTTCACAAGCGCGTAACCGCCTTCGAGATTGTTTAGAGTCGCTTGCTGACCGGCGCTGCGCGCAATCTGTCCGCCGCGGCCGGGCGTTAGCTCGATGTTGTGAATGTTCGCGCCGAGCGGAATGGCGCGCAGCGGTAACGCATTCCCTAAATCGGGCGCTACGTCGTCGCCGGCGGCGACTTTCGATCCAACGCGCAGACCGTCCGGTGCGAGAATATAACTAAACTCGCCGTCCGCATATTTAATAAGAGCAATGCGGGCGGAGCGGTTCGGATCGTACTCAATCCCGATCACCTCCGCGGCGACGCCGCGTTTGCGCCGTTTGAAATCGACCCTGCGATATTTTTGTTTGTGGCCGCCGCCAATGTGACGCGAAGTCAACCGGCCGTAATGATTGCGGCCGCCCGTCTTCTTTTTCGGTTCGACGAGACGTTTCGCCGGCTTCCACTTCGTGATTTCCTCGAAAGCGGGAAGCGATTTGAACCGAAGAACCGGTGTGAGGGGGCGATAATTCTTGAGCGCCATAAAACTTATGCAGCAAATGCGCAATGGCGGAAGGGAGGAATGGAGGAAGAATCCACCACTCCATGACTCCAACACTCCATCACTCCAGGTTCCGTGTTCATACCAAATCGATCCTTTCGCCTTCCGCGAGAGTCACGATCGCTTTTTTCCAATGCACCTTGCGCCCGTAATCGGCGCGGCGTTCGCGCTTTTTTTTTCCGGCGTAATTGCAGGTGTTGACATCGACAACTCTCTTTTGGAACAAGCGCTCGATCGCGTTCTTGATCTGAATCTTGTTCGCGCGTGGACTGACGCGAAAAACGTACTTGTTCAGCTTCTCGCTCAGCAGGGTCGATTTTTCCGTCAATGATGCGGTTTGGATAATGTCGTATGGCTCGTTCATTTTATCGCGCCGTAACCTTCGGCGAAGGCGGACGGATCCTTTCCCCGAGGCGTTCGAGCGCCTTGTGCGTGACTAGAATTTTCTCGAACGCGAGTAATTGTTCCGTGTTTACATCAGAAGCCGTCGCGAGCCGCACCGGCTTCACGTTGCGCGCTGCCTTGAGGGTTGTCTCGTCAAACGCGTCCGAGATCAGCAAAACCTTCCCCGCCTCCGCTTGCTTCTTCAGTAATGCCACGAACGATTTCGTTTTGAGTTCCGGCACGACGAACTGGTCGATGGTCAGTACATCGCCCGCGGTGATTCGCTCGCTCAATGCTTTTTGAAAAGCCAGTCGCCGTACGCTTTTCGAAACCTTCTTGGAATAATCGCGCGGCTTTGGTCCGAACACGACGCCGCCACCCCGCCAAATCGGCGACGATTTGTAACCGGCGCGGGCGCGACCGGTTCCTTTTTGCCGCCACGGTTTCGCGCCCGATAAATCTACGTCCGCTTTGGTTTTCGCGTTCGCTGTTCCGGAACGACGGGCGGCGCGCATCGCAACCACAACATCGTTCACGGCTTGCGTCCCGCGGCCGCCCTCAATCAGGTCGATCTTCGCTTCCTTCGCGGCGGCTTTGGTTAAAACTTTTGCGCTCATTTCTTAACCCCGAATGTTTTCGGGGCTGCTTTCTTGAGCGCGGGACGCACCATAACATAGCTTCCGTTCGAGCCCGGCACTGCGCCGCTCACCAAAATTATTTTCTCCACTTCGCGCACCTGCATGACCTGAAGATTTTGCACGGTCACGCGCTCATCGCCGAGGTGACCAGGCATGCCCATGTTTTTCCAAATGCGGCCCGGCGTAGAACGATTGCCGATTGCGCCGTTGCGCCGATGCGTCTTCGAGCCGTGCGCTGCGCCTTGACCGTGGAAGTTGTGCTTTTTCATTACGCCCTGGAAACCTTTGCCTTTCGAGCGCCCCGTAACATCGACATAATCGCCCGCCTGAAATTGTGCGACGCTTAAATTGATCTCGCCCTCCGGCGCATCGAGATTGAGTCTGAACTCGCGTACGAATTTCTTTGGCTCTGCTCCGGCTTTCTTGAATTCCCCCAGAAGCTGTTTCGTCACACGCGATTCCTTTTGCGTGCCGAACCCAACTTGCACGGCCGAATAGCCGTTGTTCTCCGCTGTCAAGCGGCGCAGCAAAACGTTATCGCCCGCCGCGATCACGGTCACTGGATGCAGCCGGCCATTGGCGTCGTAGACGCTGGTCATGCCGATTTTCTGTCCAATTAACCCGATGCTCATGTTGGCGATGTGGCAAAATTCTCAAGCGCTAAATCTTAATCGTAATATCGACGCCCGCAGGTAAATTTAACTTCTTCAGCTCATCCACCGTTTTGGCGGTCGGCTCGATGATGTCAAGCAGACGCTTGTGGGTGCGAATTTCAAATTGGTCCATCGATTTCTTATCGACGTGCGGCGAGCGGTTCACCGTGAACTTCTCGATCAACGTCGGCAGAGGAATCGGCCCGGCCACGCGCGCGCCAGTACGTTTCGCCGTCTTGACGATCTCGACGGCCGATTGGTCGAGCATGCGATGATCGAACGCTTTTAAGCGAATGCGAATGCGCTGGCCGTTTGTCATTTCGTCTCCTTTTGATCGAGAATCGCTGCGACCAGGTTCTGCGGCACGGGTTGGAAATGCGACGGCTCCATCGAGTAACTCGACCGGCCTTTCGAGAGCGAGCGGATTGCGGTCGCGTAACCGAACAATTCGGCGAGCGGAACTTCCGCGTGAATAATCGCAAGATGACCTCGGGTCTCGATGCTGTTAATGCTGCCACGACGACGACTCAGGTCGCCGCAAATGTCGCCCTGAGATTCTTCCGGCGTGATGTTTTCCACCTTCATGATCGGCTCGAGCAAAATCGGTTTGCCCTGTTTGAAGCCGTCTTTCATCGCAAAGATCGCCGCCAGCTTGAACGCGAGCTCGTTCGAATCGACTTCGTGGAACGAGCCGTAAACGATGTCCACCTCAACATCGACAACCGGGTAGCCGCCGAGCACGCCGTTGAGAATTGCTTCGTCGATCCCCTTTTTGACTGCCGGGATGTATTCGCGCGGAATAACGCCGCCGACGATTTTGTTTTCGACCACCAGACCTGTGCTGCGAGCGCCAGGACGCAGGTCGACTTCAACGTGACCGTACTGACCACGACCGCCTGACTGCTTGATCAACTTCCCGACGCCGTGCGCGTTGCCGGTAATTGTTTCGCGATAAGCGATCTGCGGTTTTCCTGCATTCGCGTCCACTTTGAACTCACGGAACATGCGATCGCGAATAATTTCGAGATGCAGCTCGCCCATGCCGGCGATGATCGTCTGGCCGGTATCTTCGTGGGTATAAACGCGGAACGTGGGATCTTCTTCTGCCAGGCGTTGCAACGCGATGGCCATTTTTTCCTGGTCCAGTTTTGTCTTCGGTTCGATCGCCATTGAAATGACGGGATCAGGAAACGTCGGCGGCTCGAGCAGGATGGGATGGTCTTCGTCGCAAAGAGTATCGCCCGTCGTGATGTTCTTGATTCCGACGATGGCCGCGATGTCGCCCGAGTAACAAGTGTCGATGTCTTCGCGCTTGTCCGCTTGGATTTGAATCAAGCGCGAAATGCGTTCGCGCTTGTTGGTGCGCGGATTGTAAACGGTGTCGCCTTTGGAAAGCGTGCCGGAATAAACTCGGAAGAAAACAAGTTTGCCGACAAATGGATCGCTCCAAAGCTTGAAAGCAAGCGAACAAAACGGCGCGTTGTCATCCGTCGGCGCCTCCATCGGCTCGTGCGAGTCGGGATCCATGCCCTTGGCCGGCGGAATGTCGAGCGGACTCGGCAGATAATCGACCACGGCATCGACCAGATACTGCACGCCTTTATTCTTGAGTGCCGTACCGCCAACGACGGGCACAAACTTGTTCGCAATCGTTTGACGACGAATGCCCGCTTTCAACAGCTCCGGTGTAACCGGTTTTTCTTCGAGAACAGTCCCCGCAACTTCGTCGTCGAGATTTGAAATTTGCTCGACCAGATCGTGATAAGCCTTGTCGACAAGATCGACATATTCCTTTGGAACGTCGGCAAGTTCATACGTCGATCCGAGCTGATCGCTGTCGGAATAAATGACCGCTTTCTTATTAATAACGTCGAGCTGGCCTTTGAACTGATCTTCTTTGCCGAGCGGAAGCAAAACCGGCCACGCGTTGGCGCCGAGTTTCTTGCGCATGCTGTCGATCGACATCTTAAAGTCCGCCCCGACGCGGTCCATTTTGTTGATAAACGCAATGCACGGCACATTGTATTTCGTCGCCTGTCGCCAGACGGTCTCCGATTGTGGCTGCACCCCAGCCACCGCGTCGAACACTGCGATCGCGCCGTCGAGCACGCGAAGGGAACGCTCCACCTCCGCGGTAAAATCGACGTGGCCGGGTGTGTCGATGATGTTAATGCGCTGCTTGATTCCTTCGAAAATCTTGTAAACGCCGGGCTCCTGACGCTGGGTCCACGCGCAAGTCGTTGCCGCCGAAGTGATCGTAATGCCACGTTCACGCTCCTGCTCCATCCAGTCGGTCACCGTCGTGCCTTCATGCACTTCACCGATTTTGTGGATCATGCCGGTGTAAAACAGAATGCGCTCGGTAAGTGTCGTCTTGCCGGCGTCGATGTGCGCGGCGATCCCGATGTTGCGCGTGCGCTCGAGCGGGAACTTCCGATTAGGCGAATTTGGATTCTTCGCCGCGGTTTGTTTTTGTTCAAGCGTCGCGGGCATAATTCGTTACCACCGGAAATGCGCAAACGCGCGATTCGCTTGCGCCATTTTGTGCGTGTCTTCGCGCTTCTTGATCGCGTTGCCCTGCCCGGTCGCTGCGTCTTTGATTTCCTGCGCGAGCGCGTTGGCCATCGGCGTGCCGCGCCGCTTGTCCGCGTATTGAACGATCCAGCGCATGGCGAGCGAGATCTGCCGTCCGGGCGCCACTTCCATCGGGACTTGATAAGTCGCGCCGCCCACGCGCCGAGACTTCACCTCGAGTCGCGGCCGAACGTTTTCCAGCGCCTTGTTTAAAATTTCGAGCGGATCAACCGAATCGGAACCTTCCCGCGATTTGTCAATCGCAGTGTAAACGATCCGTTCGGCGAGCGATTTCTTCCCGCGCTTCATCACGGTGGAAATAAGGCGCGCCACCGCCAGACTTCCGTAACGGGAATCGACGTGCTCCTCTTTTTTGTAAACTTTCCGCCGTCGAGACATTTTCGCTTTTTGTACTTATTCTAAATTACGCTTTCTTTGCCGCGCTTTCCTTGGGCGCGGACTCCTTCGCCGCACCGCCTTTGGGCGCAGCTTCACCACCGCCTGCTCTCGGCCGTTTCGCCCCGTACTTCGATCGGCTGCGACGGCGGCCATCCACTCCTAACGAGTCGAGCGTCCCGCGCACGATGTGGTAACGCACGCCCGGCAAATCTTTAACCCGACCGCCACGTACGAGCACAATCGAGTGCTCCTGCAAGTTGTGCCCTTCGCCCGGTATGTAGGCAATCACTTCCTGGCCGTTCGTCAACCGCACCTTTGCTACTTTGCGCAAGGCAGAATTCGGCTTCTTCGGCGTCCGCGTCATTACTTGCACACACACACCGCGCCGTTGCGGACAATTTGTCAGCGCCGGTGACTTGGATTTCACCGACACCTTGCGCCGTCCTTTCCGAATCAGCTGATTGATCGTTGGCATTTTTCCTTAAACAAAGCGCCGCCCAAACGTCACGTTTTGGGCGACAAAAAAACCCGCTCAGTGCGTGACCCTCTCACACATCTGATGCGGAGGACGCGAATATAGAGGGAAAATCCGAGGTCGCAAAGAATTTTTTGCGCGCCGATCTGGGGAGCGCGCGCGGCTCGCATACTGGTTTCGGCGGCTTGCAGAAACGAACTTTTCCCGTCAGTAACTCGATAATTTTGCGGCGCGAATCGAAAGAAAACTTCGCGAGCCGCGTGCGCTCTCCAAAACGAATCCGCTTGCGACATTTTTGCCGATCACGAACGTGACCCGCAATGTTCGAGTTGATCACAAGCAATCTTTCATCACGCGCGCGCCGCGGCCGGCTGGCGACGGCGCATGGCGTGATCGACACTCCAGCATTCATTCCGGTCGGTACCCAAGGAAGCGTGAAAGCCGTGAGCCCGCGTGAACTGCGCGAGATCACGGCGCAAATCATTCTCAGCAACACCTATCACCTATTCGTTAGGCCGGGACTGGAGGTGATCAAACATTTTGGCGGACTGCATCGGTTCATGAATTGGGACGGGCCAATTTTGACCGACAGTGGCGGTTACCAGATTTTTTCGCTGGCGAAACTGCGTAAGATCACCGAAGTGGGCGTGCATTTTCAAAATCATGTCGATGGAACACCGGCGTTCATAAGTCCGGAGATCGCGATGGAAATCCAGGCGGCCCTCGGCAGCGACATCGCAATGGTGCTGGACGAATGCGCGCCTTATCCGTGCGAACACGATTATGCCGAGAAAAGCTTGGAGATGACGACGCGCTGGGCGAAGCGATCTAAGGCGGCAAACGCTCAATGCTCAACGCTCAATGTTCGACGTTCAACTGAGGAGGCTGAGCTCTCCGCGATCCGCAACCCGCAATCCGCAATTAAGCGCCAGCTTCTCTTCGGCATCGTGCAAGGCGCGACCTTCGATGACCTCCGCAAAGCGAGCGCAGAGGCGATTGTCGATCTTTCATTCGACGGTTACGCCATCGGGGGCGTGAGCGTGGGCGAACCGGAGAAAGAAATGATGGGCGCGGTCGAAGCGAGCGAACCGTTTTTACCTAACGACAAACCGCGCTACGCGATGGGACTGGGCACGCCGCCACAAATGCTCGAGATGATCGCGCGCGGCATCGATATGTTCGATTGTGTGCTGCCGACCCGCCTCGCCCGCAACGCCACCGCGTTTACATCGGCCGGCACGCTGAATTTAAAGAACGCCAAGTTCACTTTCGACAAGGGTCCGATTGAACAAGATTGCGCCTGTCCAGCCTGTCGCGAATTCACTCGCGGTTACGTTCGCCACTTAATCAAGGCAGAGGAAATTCTCGGATTGCGGCTCATCACACTGCACAACTTGCAGTTCTATCTCGATCTCATGAAGCAGGCGCGCGCTGAGATCGAAGCGGGAACGTTCGACGAATTTCGAAAGAATTTTGTCTCGAACTACAAGACGCGGGAGGTTGATCTCGCGGAACAGACTTAGCCACAGATGAACAATTTTTTTAGATGCAGAAGAGCAACTCCGCGGCGGCGGCCGACACTAAGAATAAGAAGAGAATCTGTGTTTCATCTGTGTATATCTGTGGCCGAATTCTCCGGACAGTTACAATTGAATTGCGGCGAGCGCGTTCGCGTTTAAGGTGCGCCTCGCTCCAATTTTCCTCATGTTGCACGCGTTTCTTGCCCAAGCACAGCCGCCCGCTCCACCCAGCCCCAGCCAAAATCCCGCGGGCGGCATCGGATTTTTTGTGCCGCTGGTTTTCATTTTCATCATCATGTACTTCGTGATGTTGCGGCCGCAGAAGAAGCGGCAACAAGAGCAACAAAGATTGATTTCGAGTTTGAAGACAGGTGACCGCGTGGTCACCAACGCCGGCATTCACGGCCTCATCTCCAACGTGAAGGAGGCGACCGTGATCGTAAAAGTGGCCGATAACGTAAAGATAGAGATGGAGAAATCGGCCATCGCGAATGTGCTGAAATCGGTTGAGAGTTAAGAGATTTGAAATTCACAGAGTTCGACTCTCAACTCTCAGCTCTGAACTAACGGCATTGCGATGACCCAATCGAAAATCGAAAATCGAAAATCGAAAATTCAATGAGCTCTTCGCTCATGTTTTTCATCGAGCTGTCATGGCTCGCGCTCTTCGGCTGGTACTTCGCCACCGAGCACGGCGTGCGAAAACGACTCATCGCCATGGTCCTCACCGTCACGGCGATCACGTTCAGCGTTTGGCTTGCTTATCCACCGAGCAAAAAAATCGCACTCGGTCTCGACATTAAAGGCGGCACGTCGTTCCTCATCCGTTTGATGGGTGGCGACAAGGAAATAAACAAGGGAATGCTCGACCAGGCGGTGGAGGTGATTCGCAAACGGGTCGATTACTTCGGTGCCGGCGAGCCGATCATCAGCCCAGTCGGGAACGATCGCATTTTGGTTCAAATTCCTGGGCTCGATACCGCAAAAATTCAGGAAGCGCGCGACCAGCTTTCGCGCGTAGCCAAGCTCGAGTTCCGCTTGGTTTATCCGGATAATGGCGAACGCTTAAAGGCGATCGATGCCGGCAAAGAGGTGATTCCACCGGATTACCGGATTGAAGTTTACAAACCGCCCACCGAAGGAAACGAAAAGCCACGCGAAGAACGGCTGCTCGTGAAAAAGAAAGCGGATCTCGGCGGCAACCGTGTCAGCGAGTCGCACGCCTATTTCGGGAACGAAGGCTGGACCGTCCAGCTCAAGTTTGACAGCGAAGGCGCGAAGCAATTTGGCCGGATCACCGAGCAATACAAGGGCCACCGGTTCGCAATTGTGCTCGACGGAGTAATTCAATCCGCACCGGTGATCCGCGATGCCATCTACGGCGGAGATGCGGTCATTACTGGTCGATTCACGGAAAAGGAAGCTCGCGGTCTGGCCAGCGTGCTGGAAAACCCGCTGCAGACTCCAGTGAGCATCGAGGAGGAGCGCAGTGTCTCGCCCACGCTCGGGATGGATTCGATTCGGGCGAGCATTCTCGCCGGCTTGATGGGCCTGGCGATCACGCTCGTGTGCGTGTTGATTTACTACAAACTGGCAGGTCTCATCGCCTGCCTCGCGTTACTTGTAAATATAGTACTGCTAATCGGCGCGTTTCAGTTGATTCCTGGCGGCGTCACTCTGACCCTACCCGGCATCGCCGGTATCATCCTGACGATCGGCCTCGCTGTGGACGCGAGCGTACTGATTTACGAACGGCTGCGCGAGGAAATGGCGCTCGGAAAGTCGCTCAAGGTCGCGGTGCAAACCGCTTACCAAAAAGCGTTCAGCTCTATCTTCGACGCTAACGTGACCACGTTAATCACGGCCGCGATTTTGTTTTGGAAAGCGAGCGGACCGGTCAAAGGTTTCGCGATCTCGCTTACGCTCGGCATTTTGGCCTCCTTGTTCACGGCGCTCATCGTCGGCCGGAACTGTCTCGGCTGGTTCGTCGATACCGGACGCGTAAAGCGGATGTCGATGTTGCATTTGATTTCGTCGAAGAACATCAACTTTCTCGGCAAAGGTTTTCTCGCCTGCATGTGCTCGCTTGCGCTTCTGATTGCCGGAGCGAGCGCTTTTTATCTTCGAGGCGAAAAGAATTTTGGGGTCGATTTCCGTGGCGGCGATTTGATCACTTTGAGCTCGCCGAACACGATCGATGTCGGACAAGTTCGTGACGCCCTGAAGCCGCTTGGCTTGGCCGACGCTTCCATTCAAGAGTCAGCGCAGGGAGGCAAGAGTTACATCACGGTCCGGACCCCGTTGAACACGAGCGATAGAGTGGAGAAACAGATAATTCAGGCGATGTCGGCCACCAGTTTTAAGGTGGAAGGCTCCGAGCGTGTCGGCGCACTCGTTGGCGGTGAACTAGCAAAGAGCTCCCTCGTTGCGCTCGGTCTTGGCATTCTTGGCATCCTGATTTTTGTCACGTTCCGTTTCGAGCTTTCCTTCGCCGTGGGAGCGATCGTAGCCCTTTTGCACGACGTTCTCATGACGGTCGGAGTTTTTGCCCTGCTCGGTCACGAATTAACTCTCACGATGGTGGGTGCTGTCCTCACGATTGCCGGTTATTCAATCAACGACACCATTGTCGTTTACGATCGGATCCGGGAAGGTCTCGCCAGCGGCCGGCGCGGCACGATCGAGCAGATCATGAACGAAAGCATCAATCAGACATTAAGCCGCACCATTCTTACCAGCACCGTCACGCTCATTCCGATTCTCTGCCTCTTTTTCTTTGGTGGCGCCGTACTGCGCGACTTTTCGCTCGCCATCATTATTGGCGTTGTGGTCGGCACCTACTCATCGATCTTTATCGCCTCGCCCATCGTGCTGTGGTGGACACGCGCCCGCGGCGGCGGCGCGACCGCTCTGCGACGCGAAATCATCCAAAAAACGACAACAGCCAATCCGGCAGCCTCTTAAGCGGAGCGCTCATCGACACTTTGACTCCTCCGCGACTCCGAAGCTAGAAGCCTTAGTGTAGGAGAAAGCTTAGAGCAAAGCTGGTAATGTCAGTCGAGCTCGGAGCGTTTCTAAACTTCGTTTGGCTGATGGTTCCTCGAAAAGAAGGACCCACAGTGGTTAACGAGAACGGCACTGCAATGCGGGAGGCCGTGTGTTGAAGCGTTCTGACGATAAGTGAAAACTGATTCGCTGTCGCGCGGACCGAGAGTAGAGACAAGCCATGCTTGGAAACTTCCCTCTTATTAAAAATAGTTGGCATTCTGCTGGGTATTGGTTGTGCTCATATCCCGCCGAGGGCCTCCGGAAGGAAATTATCGACAAAAGTTGACGAGGTTCGCTCGTCCGAGTAGGCTCGGCTTCGCTCGTCAAGGAGCGTAATTTTGTAAACCAGGGATAATGATTCGATGCCAGAAGTGATCGTTCGCAAAGGTGAACCGGTGGATCGCGCGTTGAAGCGGCTCAAAAACAAGTTGGATGCGGAGGGCATCCTCGAGGAAGTCCGGCGGTTGCGCGCGTTTGAGACGCCGTCGCAAAAGAGCCGGCGCAAGGCGAAAGCCAACGCCAAACGCGGTCGAACCCGGTTCCGCTTCAATCCGTCGTGAGGCGCCGTTGACGCGTTAAATCGTTACAACGCTTCACGGTTCGACATCTCCTCACTCACATTCGCAGACGACTCGGAAGCCGAGGTCATTGCAGGAAAAAGTCGGCACATTCGAGCCGCGCACGGTTGTCCTCATACTGTTGAAGCGCGATTTCCAACTGCCGCCACGATAAACGCGCCGGTTGCCCATCGCGGGCCCGCGTGGGTTTGCCTTCGGTGCTGGGCGATATGGCTCGTAGTAATCAAGACACCATTCCCAGACGTTGCCGGCCATGTCTTCCATGCCGAAGGCGCTGGCACCCAGAGGGAACACGCCGACCGGCGAGGTGACTGGATAACCATCGTCAATATCGCGGTCGCTCCAGGCAAAATCGGTATTGCGATCGGCGAAGTTTGCCAGATCGCCACGGCCTTCGTAATTGCCCCACGGATACTTTCTTCCGTCAGTGCCGCGCGCGGCATATTCCCATTCTGCTTCGGTGGGCAGACGATATTTCTTGCGCGTACGCGCGCTCAGCCATTGGCAGAACTTAATCGCTTCCAGGCTGCTGACATGAACGACGGGATGGCGGTCGCTGGAGCCCGGTATTCGTTTGCGCAGATGCGATGGCTGAAACTGCTCGTAAGCGGCATTCGTGATCAAATGACGCGACAAATAAAAATGATTGAGGGTCACTCTGAACAGCGGCCGCTCGTTCGGCGCGGCCTCGATCGCGTCGCTTCCCATCACGAATTCGCCCGATGGGACAAAGAGCATTTCGCCAACCAGTAGATCCTGGAAATTGGCATGCCGTCCGTGCTCCGCCTCCACCTTGCCCTCGACGGGGGATGCTTCTACAAACGGCTTGGCCTCCGCTTCGCGCGGTGCCGGCCGGCTCACTTCGATCTGCGGAGTTTCGGTGGCGGCTCCGGCCGGGGAGGTGCCGTCGGTTCCTTCCAGATACAGATCAACCAGGTCCTCCGCCTCATCTGCTTCGAGGCCGAGATTTTCCGCCATGTTGATGAACGCGTCGCGTTGGTCATCCGTCATGGCCATGTCATCGAGCCCGCTCAAACGAAGCATGCGCAGAAATTCTTCCTGCGGATTGGAAGAGGTTTCGCTATCTCTTTTCGCAGATGAAGCGGCCGCACGAGGCGCGACCGGCTCGGCCCGTTGCGCGCCGCTCTCCTTCAGTTTGGCCTCAATCTGGGAAATCATTTGCTCTTTTGTGAGTCCGTTTTCGCTGCCGAATCGCATGAGATTTTTCTCTTGCTCAGCGGTGAGGGTTCCATCGGCGATGGCAAAGAGGAGATACTTTTGAAACTCCGCCATCGCCTCCTCATGTTCCTGGGCTGCAAGTTTGTCGTCCACTGCGCGGCGGCGATCGGGATCGAGAAGTTGCACCCGCGCCTCGGTGAGGTAGCGGGACGATTCCTCGAGGCCGGCGCGAAGCAACTGCGCCAAGGGATTGCTTGGCTGATTTTTGAGTGGCAATTTCTTTTGCCACCAGCGCAACAGTTCCCGGCAGTGTTCTTCGATCAGTTCGTTGCTCGGGTTGGCCCGAGGATCAAGGCAAAGCCGCTCGTAGAAATTTGACGACTGGTACTTATTCCAGCCGTCCCATTTGTGTGGATCGTCCGGTAGCGGAGTGGGAAAACTGATCTCGCATCTAGCCATTCTTACGCAACGGTCACCTCTCCCAGACTAGAGATGGCCTTTTCCATTTCTTGCGGCGCCAGGCCGGTGTGGCGCTCGATCGATACCTTGGAGCGATTGCCGCACGCTTCCACGTTCACCTCCAACACTTGGTTGGCGTTGTAATGATAGGTCAGTTCCACGGGAGAGCCTTTCGGTAAGAATGGCGGTAGTTGCACATCGCAAAGACCCAATGATGTGCATTCGCCCGGGAGCGTGCTTTCTCCTTCCACCACCTTGACCACTGCACGCTGCATGTTTGCGCTGGCGGTGCCAAATGAGTTCTTCGCGCTGGCCGGGATGGCGGTCCGTTTCCGGATCATCGGAAAGACATATTCCTCAAGGTGCGTTTCATCCCACAAAACCACCCCGAGGGTATGTGAGGTGATGTCGGTGATCTGAATCAAACGGCCATCGCGAGATGAAAATTGCTGCCGCGTATTTTCGCCGAGCAGTTTTTCGCCGGTCTTTTCTTCCTCCCGCAGCATCGACAAGGTGGCCTGAATCGCCGCACCCACCGCCACCGCTTCATCCGGATTCACGTCGCTGACGAGCGGCGCCGAAGACAACTGCGAAATCATCCCGCGCACCATCGGCATGCGGGTCATACCTCCTATCAGCAGGATCTTGTCGATCTCGTCCCACTTCATTTTCGCCTCCTGCATCACGATCTCGCAGATGGTTTTGCACTTCTCGACAAGATGACGGCTACGCTTTTCAAAATCTTCCCGGGTCAACTCCACTTTCACGCTCTTGCCGTTGTGATGGTGGACGAGGGCAGTATGCGGCCGGCTCGAAAGCTGGAGCTTGCCGGCCAGCGCGCGACTCTGGAGGTCTTGATAACTTTGCAGATCGAGCAACGGGTTTTCGCCATGCGCAGCGCTATACTCTTCCGCCACCAGATTAACGATCGCGTCGTCCCAATCTTTGCCGCCCAGGCGGTGGTCGCCGTTGGTCGCAATGATGTCGATCTTTTCGTTCTCGATCCGCATGATGGTGACGTCGAAAGTGCCCCCGCCGAGATCGAAGACGAACACCGTCTGGTTTTGGTCGAGCTTGTCGAGTCCGTAAGCGAGAGCCGCCGCCGTCGGCTCGTTGATAATCTGGAGAACGTTCAATCCCGCCAACTGTCCGGCCGTGATCGTGGCCGTGCGCTCGGCGTCGTTAAAATACGCCGGAACAGTGATGACCGCGTCGGTCACTGGCGCCTGTAAATATTTTTCCGCATCCGCTTTCAATTTTTTGAGAATAAGCGCGGAGAGCTCTTCGGCAGAATAAAGTCTGCCGCCAAATTCGCGGTGAAATTGCTCTTTCGGTTTGCCCATCTCGCGCTTGACGAAATCGACAATCTTCTCCGGCTCGGAGACCGAGTTGTTCTTGGCGAGCGTGCCCACAATCGCAGTCTCGCCGTCGAACAAAATCACCGAGGGAGTGATCCGTTCGCTCTCGGCGTTGGGAATGATCTGCGGTTTGCCGTAGGCATCGATGTGCGCCACAGCGGAGAAGGTAGTGCCCAGATCGATTCCGATTGCTTTGCGCTCGCTCATAAGTGGGAAATGAGATTGTCGATTGTTACCGCGTGCGGAGCTTCCAGTGCAGTTTCCATGCCGGGCGACAAAGGGAAATGTGGTCCCGGTTTTGACCGCGAGAATCTGCCAATCCCGCTGCTATTTTATTCAAGCGCGCTGCGCTCTCGGCCTGAAAAAGATCGACAATTCTGTGCCACGATCAGTTGAACCGTTTCGCGATAACCTCTTCGGCTCGAATCACCTTCCCACGCCAGCAAAATCCTCGCTTCACCCGCATCACTATGCGCCCATCCTCTTCCGCAAAATCCGCCGGCTCATAACTGACCACGCGATGAATCGCGCGGTCCACACGCTCCAGCGGTTCGATTTCTTTGACGTCGAGACGATGGAAAATCTCCACGAGCGAATGAATGGCGTTCTCCAGGTTATCACGCCATTGCGCGACAGTATCACGCTGGCCCTTCACCGCGGTTCGCAACTGCTCGGAGAGCCCGCTGAGGTCGTCAAAAAGAAGAATGAGATCGTGAATGAACGGCTTCTGGAGCGATTCGTGCAGGAAATTATCGCGATATTTCAGAAGCTCCTCGTGCAGCGAATCGTACAAGCGCTGATTCACCCCTTCGCTGGTGCGAATGGCCGCCAGTTGTTCGTCAATTTTTTGGAAGTGTTCCGCGAGATCGACCGGCTCGCTCAATGGGATCATCGCTCCGAGTTGTTCGATCTGTTTGGAAAGTGCGGTCTCGACGCGTTGGACATGAGTGCTCAATGCCCGAAATTCCTGCACCAGCTCTCCGGCATCTGGAGGACGCATGGGCTGCTCCGTTTCATTCGGTGCGACTGCCTGTTCGGCCTCCGCGCTGAGCTGCTGCATCGCTGCTGCGAATCCGTCCGGCGCTTTTGTTCCCCTAGCCATGACCTTTTCCCTTCTCGAAGAACTCCCGGATCGCCTCCACTAATCCGCCGATATCGTGCCGGCGCGCTTCGATCTCGATCTTCAAACCGTGATCGCGCGCTGTCTTCGACGTGATCGGACCGATGCTCGCGACGTGCATCCCATCCGGCCAGGGCAAACCAAGCGCGAGAAAATTTTCCACCGTTGATGAGCTAGTGAAAGCGATCAGATCTGCGCCTTCCTCCAATAGATGCCGGCGCGCACCGGTAGTGTCGCGTGTCTCTGGAACCGTGCGATAAGCCAAACCTTCGTCCACAATCGCTCCCAAACCCGAAAGTTCTTTGGTTAGCACGTCCCGCGCCTTTTCTGCCCGGACCAGCAGAATTCGCAAGTTTTCCACGCCCCCCTGCCTTTGAAATTCGCGGACGACCGCTTCCGCGACGAATTCGTCCGGTTGAAGATCGACATGCAGGTGAAAATTTCTGACCCGTTGCGCTGTCGCCGGGCCGATGGCGGCGATCCGCGCCCCGCCGATCTCGCGCCCGTCGTCATAGAGCTTAAAGAAGATTTCGAAAAACGCCTCGACCCCGTTCACGCTCGTGAAGACGATCCAGTCGTAACTGTGGGCGTCCTGAACCAGCTCTGCGAAGGCACGCAAATCGCCAGGTGGCTCGATTCGAATCGTCGGCAATTCAAATACGTGGGCGCCGAGCGTGCGCAATTGCGCGCTCAATTCGCCCGCTTGCTTTCGCGTGCGCGTAACGACGATCCGTTTTCCGGAAAGGGGCCGCTTCTCGTACCAATTCAAACTTTCCCGCAAGGCAACGACTTCGCCGAACACCGCCACCGCCGGCGCTTCGAAGCCAACATCGGCCACGCGCTGCGCGATGTTTTGAAGTGTCCCAGTCAACGTTTCCTGACGGCCAGTCGTCGCCCAACGCACGAGCGCGACCGGCAAATCCTTGCGCATCCCTTGCTCAAGCATTTCTCGCGCGATCGATTCAAGACGCTGCACGCCCATCAGCATCACTTGCGTGCCACCCAGTCTCGCCAGTGCCGCGTAATCAATCGGGCTTCCAGTTTTCTCTGGATCCTCGTGGCCGGTGAAAAAAGTGACGTGCGAATTTTCCGCACGATGCGTCACCGGAATTCCGGCGTAGGCTGGCCCGGCGATCGCCGAGGTAATTCCCGGCACAATTTCAAATTCAATTCCGGCATCGACAATCGCCTTTGCCTCTTCCGCGCCGCGTCCAAAAACAAACGGATCACCGCCCTTTAACCGGACAACTTGTTTTCCTGCGCCCGCGCGTTCGACCAGGAGCGCGTTGATTTCTTCCTGACCGAGCGCGTGCTCGCCAGCCTTCTTTCCGGCGTAAATGATCTCTGAATCATCACGCGCCCAACCCAGGATTTCCGGATTCGCCAGATGATCGTACACGATCACGTCCGCCTGCTCGATGCATTCCTTCGCGCGCAATGTGACCAGGCCGAGATCGCCGGGCCCGGCGCCAACGAGAAAACATTTCCCGATACTCTCGTTCGAAGTCTTGCTTTTACTCTCCATTGATCTCCTTCAGCAATTGCCCTGCGAGATGCTCTCCATCGTCATGTGCGCCTTCCACTTCGCCTTCGCGGGGCGACGCCGATCCGTGTTCGAAAATTTGCGCGCGCAATCTCATTTTGTCGTTCTCCATTTCTGCCAAAACTCCAACCGGCGACTGGCAATCACACTGCAACAACCGCAGAAATTCGCGCTCTGCTCGCAAGCAAAGCAGCGTCTCGCGATCGTTGATTGGATCGACAACCTCTCTCGAGCTTTCATCATCCGTGCGAACCTGGAGCGCAATGATCCCCTGTCCGCCGGCAGGCAAAAAAATTTCGCGCGAAAGAATCTCCACGAAAAATCGGCCACGCTCGAAGTTAATTTCGTTTCGCGCCAGCGAAAGACCGAGCCGCTCCAGCCCGGCCCGGGCGAGCACGATCGCATCCCAATTGTTCTCGGCGAGCTTGCGCAAACGCGTCGGGACGTTGCCGCGAAGATCGACAACTTTCAGGTCGGGACGCCTCCAATGGAGCTGACGTGTGCGTCGCACACTGCCCGTTGCCACCGTCGCGCCGCTTGGAAGGCCAGCCAGACCGCCTGAATGTTTTGAAATCAGAACGTCATCCGTTTTCGCACGCGGCAAAACCGCCGCGATCTCCGCGCCGCGATTAATTTCGCTCGGCAAATCTTTCGCGCTGTGCACGGCAAGATCGATATCTCCGGCGAGCAACGCACGCTCGATCTCCGCCGTGAACAGTCCTTTCCATCCCGCGCGAACATCGACAACTTTCGCTGAATCACCTTTCGTGGCGATAATTTTCATCTCGATCCTCAATTCCGGCCGCGCCGCGTGAATTGCCTTCTCGACCAAATACGTTTGCGCCCGAGCCAGTGCGCTGCCACGCGTGCCGAGAACGATTTTCTCCGTCATCGGGCTAATCTAGCTCCTGTCTCCTGTAGCGGAAGCTGACAGCTTCCCCTACAATTCCGATGCGCGCAGCGAATTCTCACCAATCGCCGGATGCTCGGGATTTTGAGCCCGATTTAATCCCAGCGACATCTTTTCGCCAAAATCCGCGACGTGCTCGGCGATGATCGCCTCGGCGGCGGCGATCTGTTGCCGGCGAAGCGCGAGCGATTGCTCGGCGACCGATTCCAAGGAATCGATGTCGTAAAGGTAAACGGCCTCCATTTCGTTTACGCGAGGATCGACATCGCGCGGCACGGCAATGTCGATGATGAATAGCGGCCGGTCCAAACGATCGCGCAACATCGGCGCGAGATCTTCCGGCCGAAGCAACGGCGTCTCCGACGATGTCGATGTTATCAGGATGTCGATCTCGCCGCATTGCGCCGGCCAGTCATCGAATGAAATGGCGCGACCACCGACTACGCGCGCGAGTTCCTGCGCGCGATCGATCGAACGATTGCTCACGCGAAGATCGGTCACGCCCCGGGAGAGAAGCGCGCGCGCCGTGCGCTCGCTCATTTCACCCGCGCCGAGCACGAGCACTCTGCAATCACTTAATTTGCCAAAGATTCTTTGGGCAAGATCGACAGCGACCGATCCGACTGAAACTAAGCCGCGAGTGATTTCAGTATGCGTGCGCACTTGCTTGGCCACACGGAAGGCGCGCTGAAATAAACGATGCAGATACGGCCCCACGACGTTCGAAGCGCGCGCCGATTCATACGCTTTCTTTGCCTGCCCGAAAATCTCGCTCTCGCCCACGACCATCGAATCGAGCCCCGACGCCACGCGAAAAAGATGCTGCACGCATTTTTCGCCTTCGTAGCGATAAAAGGCAGGCGCATATTCGTGGGCATCTCTTTCGATCTCGCGCGCGAGGCAGCGGGCGATGTCGTCCGTGGAGACACGTTTCTCCGAAGCCCCATAAACTTCCACGCGATTGCAGGTCGTGAGCAATAACGCTTCCGCGCAACCGGCATTTCGCAAAATGCACTCGGTTTCCCCGTGGCCGGCGAAAAGCTCGCGCGTCTCAACGTTTGCGGTGCGATGACTCAAACCGACGCAGAAAATATTCATGGCAGCGTATGCGTTTGGGCCGAGAAGGTGATTCCCCAGAGAAGCGTGAGCGCCGCGCCAAATCCAGCAATGCAAAGCGCGGCCACGCGTTTTGGCGCGAGCCGGCGAAGATGCCGGCCCTGCAAAATTGCCGCGTAAAGCAGCCAGACTCCAATAGCTGCCACGACTTGCGGTCGCGGCAACGGATGCCCGGTAAAAAATCCGCTCACCAGTCCGAGCGTATAAAGCGCGAAACCCAGCCAAAGCAGCCGCGTGATCGCCGCGAAGAGATCGGTTAGCGGCGGCAAATGATAAAAAACGGAATGCAAGTGATGCGTTTTAAGTTGCCGCTCCTGCACGAGATACATCACGCCGGCGATGCAGGCGAGCGCGAACGCGCCATAGGCGACGATCGAAATCGAGGCGTGAAATTCCAGCCACGGATTCGCCGGCGCATTGGAGACGTGCCGCACGTCGATCGGCGCAATTAAGGCAAACGCTTGAACCAGGAACACGAGCGGTGCCGTGAAAGCGCCCATGAGCGAAAGCCGGTAAGCCGGTCCCACCAACATGTAGATCAGCGCGATCGACCACGCGAGAAAGATGAAAACCTCAAACAAGTTTGTCAGCGGACATCGTCCCAGCGCGTGACCGCGAATCGACAAGAACGCTGTTTGAAAAATAAACCCCAGCCCGATCGCGAGAAAACTAAAACGACCCGGCTGAAAAACTCCCGCGCGCAAAGCAATA